>CALGEF010000447.1 GCA_937881755.1 uncultured Acidobacteriota bacterium | reverse complement strand
GAGGAGCGCGTCGTCTCGAACACCGGCGCGCTGAGCCTGAAGGCCGTGCCGAAAAAACTCGTGCTGATCGGTGCGGGCGTGATCGGGCTCGAGATGGGTTCGGTCTGGGCGCGGCTGGGTTCGGAAGTAACGGTCGTCGAATATCTCGACCGCATCCTGCCGCCGGCCGACGCGGAAGTCGCGAAAGAGGCCGAACGCACCTTCAAGAAACAGGGCCTCGCCTTCAGGCTGGGCAGCAAGGTCACCGGCGTCGAGAAAACCAGGACCAAGCTGAAAGTGAATATCGAGCCGGCAAAGGGCGGCGCGGCGGAAACGCTCGAGGCCGACATCGTGATTGTTGCCATCGGCCGCAAGCCGTACACGGAGGGCCTTGGGCTCGAGACCGTCGGCGGCAAGACCGACAAGCGCGGCGTGATCGAGGTGGTTGACGGTCATTTCAAGGTGGCGGACGGCGTCTGGGCGGTGGGCGACTGTATCCACGGGCCGATGCTGGCGCACAAGGCCGAGGATGACGGCACCGCGGTGGCCGAACTGATCGCCGGCAAGGCCGGGCATGTGGACTATAATCTCGTGCCGAGCGTCGTCTACACGAACCCCGAGATCGCCTGGGTCGGCAAGAACGAGGAAGAACTCAAGGCAGCCGGCGTCGAGTACGTGAAGGGCAAGTTCCCGTTCATGGCCAACTCCCGTGCACGGACGAACCATGCGACCACCGGCTTCGTGAAGATCCTCGCGGAAAAAGGAACCGACAGGATTCTCGGCGCGCACATGATCGGCGTCGGCGTCGGCGAGATGATCGCGGAAATCTGCGTCGCGATGGAATTCGGCGCCTCGTCCGAAGACATTGCCCGCACCAGCCATGCGCACCCGACATTGTCGGAAGCCGTCCGTCAGGCCGCCATGGGCGTTGAAGGCTGGACGATGCAGATGTGAGATTTGACGCGGCTGCCCGCTGGACGCCGCGCGCGCCTCACTTTACTCTGCACCCCATGTACAGGCATGCCGGAGCCGGATGGAGCATCAGGCCGTTCACCGCGGCGGACGCGGGCGCTTGCCTTGCGATCTTCCGGGACTGCCTGACCGACATGCCCTGGCGCATCCGCAACCGCGGCCAGTACATGATCCTGCGCCGATCGCTGACCCCGCTCAACGCCTGGGTCGCCGAAGAGCCGGATGCCGGCGTGATCGGCTTTCTGACGGTGCAGCTGCCGCAGGACTATATCGACCACCTGTTCGTCGACCCCGACTGGCGTTTCTGCGGCGTCGCGCGGGGCCTTTTGGAAGTGGCGCGCCAGGGCGCGACCGGCGCCCTTAGCCTGGACGTGGACGCCGAGAACCTTGGCGCGCGGCGCGCCTATGAGGCGCTCGGCTGGGAAGTGGTGGCAAGCACGGGCAGCACAAGCAAGGCGCGCCAGATGCGCCTTGTCAGCCCCTGAGCTTGCCCCGCAGCCCCCCCCCCACGCCGGAGACCATCTACGCGGCGCCCGCCGAATGGGTGGCGCGCGGCGCGGGCGCGCAGGGCAACCTCTTCCTCACCGGCCGGGCGGGCACCGGCAAGACGACACTGCTGCGCAGGTTCCTCAGCGAGGCGGGCGACAAGGCAGTGATCGTGGCGCCCACGGGCGTCGCCGCGATGAATGCCGGCGGGCAGACGATCCATTCCTTCTTCAAGCTGCCACCGCGCCTGATCGAGGCGCAGGACGTGCGGCGCCTGCCGAATGCGCGCGTGGTGCGGGCAGTAGATACGGTGGTGATCGACGAGATCTCGATGGTGCGCGCCGACATGCTGGACGCCATCGACCGCAGCCTGAAGCTCAATCGCGGCTCCAAACGCCCGTTCGGCGGTGTGCGGATGATCCTGTCAGGCGACCTGCACCAGCTGCCTCCGGTCGTCTCCAATCAGGAAAGCCCGATCCTGCTGGAGCGGTTTGGCGGGAACTATTTCTTCAATGCACCGGCTTTCCGGGAGGGGGAGTTCTCTCTGCTGGCGCTGAAACATGTGTTCCGCCAGGAAGACCCGCGCTTCCTGGCGCTGCTGGGCGCGCTGCGGTCGGGCCGGGTGACACCGAATGACGAGGCGACGCTGGCGAAGCTCGTCTCCACGCGCAGTGCGTCCGACGCCTCGGAAACGCATGTCGTGCTGACGCCCAACAATGCCAACGCCTTCCGCATTAACCAGACGCGGCTGGTGGAGCTGAAGGGCGACCGGAAGATCTTCCCGGCGGACGTGCAGGGCCAGTTCGACGAGAAGAGTTTCCCGACCGAGTCAGACCTCGAACTCAAGGTTGGCGCGCGGGTCATGCTGATCCGCAACGATCCGGAAGGGCGATGGGTCAACGGCACGCTGGCGCATGTGGAGGGCTTTGGCGCCAAAAGCGTGATCGTCAGGATCGCCGGCCGCGTCTACGAGATCGAGGCGGCGGCCTGGGAGAAGTACCGCTACGATTTCGAGATGGATTCCAAGAAGGTGAAGCGCGAAGTTGTCGGCACGTTCAAGCAGGTGCCGCTGCGGCTCGCCTACGCGGTGACGATCCACAAGGCGCAGGGCCTGACGCTGGACAATGTGTTCATCGACTTCGATTCCGGAATGTTCGCTCACGGACAGGCCTATGTGGCCTTCTCGCGCGCGCGCACCCTCGAAGGCCTCGAAATTTCGCGACAGCTTCGCCCGCGCGACCTGGTGCTGGACCGCGAGGCGTTTGCCTTCGGCGCGCTCGACACGATCGAGGATACGCCGAACTACCTGCTCGCGAAGTTCCGCAAGGACGAAGGGATGCTCGTCTAGGCGAACGTCTGTTCGCAGGACGCGGCCGCCTTGCTTTTTTCGCAGACCATCGTGCCCGCCATGAGGGCATGCAGGCAGCGGCGATCCTTGCGGGCGAGGCCCATCAGGTAGCTGATGTAGAATGGCGTGAAGCTCGAAATCATCTTGCCCAGCGTATTGCGCATGATGATGGCGCCGACCACAATCTTGCCCAGGGTCGCCTGATGCGCCGAGGCTTCCACGCCGATGCCATAGGCGAGGCTGCCGGGTCCGAGGAAGAGGATGACGCCGATGAAGCCGGAGGCGAATTGGCCATCGGTCGTGCCGGGCTGCGGGCCCATGAGGGCGATGATCAGGACGAGCGGCACCAGGAAGACGGCGCTGTCGATCAGCGTTGCGATGATCCGGCGGCCCCAGACGGGTTTGCCGGCATGGATTCCGGAGGTGCTGGCGGCCGCCGCATAAGCTGGCTGCGCCGGGGCGCGTGTTTTTGCGGCAGTTTCCGGCGCACGGCTGCGTTCGGCCTGCAGGAAAGCGAGGCCCCGGGGCGAGAGTTGCTCGCGGGCGGCGGAGGGCGCTGCGCGGCCCCCGGGTGAGGGCCCGGTTTTCTTGCCGAAAGTGAGCCTGGCCAGCGCGCTGCCAGCTGTTGATACCTGTTTGCCGAACGTCGCCGTGCGGGGCCTCCCTGTCGGGAGTTACCCCCGCCGATCAATCTGTCATTCCGGCAAAATGGCCCTGCAGAGTTTCGTTGGCAGCATTAACCAGACGGTCAGGCGAGCCTGCGGATCTCGTCCGAGAGGGCGCGGTCCTTGTCGGTGACGATGGTCTCCAGCACGCGGACGCGTTCCTTCAGGCGGCTGACTTCTTCGCGCAGGGCGGAGACATCGGCCTTCGTGGTTTCGTCTGCGGCCGAATTGGCGCGGGTTTTCAGATAGGTCTGGTAGACCCCTGCCCCGACGCTGATCGCCACGATCAGCACAACCATTTCAAATGGACCCATGTTTCGTCCTCCGGTTCGTGGGAAATATGCCCCAAAGGGGCGTTGAATGAAAGTGCAGGTCAGAGCCCGTCGAAATCGCGGCGCAGGCGCCAGTCTTCACCAGTGATGATTTCCTCGAGCGCGCGGACGCGTTCCTTGAGGCGGGCCATCTCGTCGTCGCGCGCCTCGGTGCGCGGATCAGGCTCCCATCGGCGAAACCGGCTGCGGCGCTGGCCGCGGGTCAGCAGCCAGACGAACAGGATAATTGCAAAGACAGGCCACAGGGCACTCATCGTCACCTCCCACTATTATCGAATATCAATGTGGGAAAGTTTGGGGTCAGCGCAAGGGTTTTCGCCGATTAAATCGGACTAGCGCCCCGTGGAGCCGAAACCGCCTGCGCCGCGGGCCGTTTCGTCCAGCGCGTCCACTTCGCTCCAGGCAAGGCGGGTGACGGGGGCGAGGACGAGCTGCGCGATGCGCTCGCCGCGCTGGATGACGAACGCCTCGGCGCCGAGATTGATCAGGATGACCTTGATCTCGCCGCGGTAATCGGAGTCGATGGTGCCTGGCGTGTTGAGGCAGGTGAGGCCGTGCCTGGCGGCGAGGCCGGAGCGCGGGCGGACCTGGATCTCGTAGCCTTCGGGGATGGCGACCGAGAGGCCGGTGGGCACCATCGCGCGCGCGCCGGGTTTCAGGGTGAGGGGATCGCCTGCAGGCAGCGCGGCGCGCACGTCCATCCCGGCAGAACCGGACGTCTCGTAGGCAGGCAATTCGAGGCCGTCGAAATGCGGCAGCGGGCGAACCTGGACAGCAACGGTACTCATCGTCCCCGGGTGCGGAAACTCTGCGTTCGAGTCAAGCCTGTAAGGCTACTCCGCCGCCAAACTGAGGCGCGGCGCGGGGCCTGTCAGGGCGTCGGCGACCCGGCTCGCAAGGCGGCGGGAGACTTCGTCCTTGCCGAGGCGGGGCCAGTGCTCCGCGCCGTCCGGCGTGATCAGGTAGACCTCGTTCTGGTCGCCTCCCATCACGTCGCCGGACACGTCGTTGGCGACAATCCAGTCGCAGCCCTTGCGGACGCGTTTCTCGACGGCGAGCTGCTGTACATTATGCGTCTCGGCGGCGAAGCCGATGACAAGGCGCGGGCGGCCCTTTCGCTTGCTGCTGAGGGTGCGCAGGATATCAGGGTTCTCGGTGAGCTGGATGGCGGGCGCTTCGCCCTGCCCTTTCAGCTTCAGCTTCTTCGGCGCGGCCTTCACCGGGCGCCAGTCTGCGACAGCGGCGACGGAGACGAAGACGTCCGCGGGCAGGGCCTCCTCGCAGGCCTTCAGCATCTCGCGCGCGGTCTCGACGCAGACGAAGGTCACCCCGTCCGGCGCTTTCAGTGCGACCGGGCCCGACACGAGCGTCACGCGGGCGCCTTCGGCGGCGAGGGCGGATGCGATCGCGTAGCCCTGCTTGCCGGAGGAATGGTTGGAAATGTAGCGCACGGGATCCAGCGGCTCGCGCGTCGGGCCGGCGGTGACGAGGGCGTGGAGTCCCGCGAGGCGTTTGGAGGGCGGCGCGAGCGCGGCTTCGATTTCGCGCACGATGGCGAGAACTTCGGGCAGGCGGCCCGGTCCGAACTCGCCGCACGCCATCGGGCCGATATCCGGCTCGACAACGCGCACACCGTCGGCGCGCAGGCGGGCGACATTGCGCTTGGTGGCCGCGTGTTCCCACATCCGTACGTTCATCGCCGGCACCATCAGCACCGGCTTGTCGGTGGCGAGCAGCGTTGTGGACGCAAGGTCGTTCGCGAGGCCCGCAGCCGCCTTGGCCATCAGGTCCGCAGTGGCTGGGCAAACGACGACAAGATCGGCCGAACGCGACAGCTCGATATGGCCCATCTCGGTCTCGTCGGTGAGATCGAACAGCTCAGAATAGACCTTCTCGCCCGAGAGGGCGGAGACAGACAGGGGCGTGACAAACTCGGCGCCGGCCTTGGTCAGGATCGCACGCGAGGCAATGGCGCGCCGGCCGAGCTCGCGGATCAGCTCAAGGCTTTTATAGGCGGCAATGCCGCCGCCGATGATCAGGAGGATTCTCGGGCTTTTCATCAGGTCTGTCAGTCCGGTTTGAGGCCCTTCCTAGCGCAAATACCTTGAAATCGTCCCATCAAATACGCTGGATCGCCGGCCCGGCGTCAAGGAAGCGGTAAGACTTGGCGCCGGGGACTAGTCGCCCACTCGGATGAGTTTCGAGGTCGAAGAGCCGGCAGAGCCGCGCTTTTCGGCTGCGAGGCCGATCTGCTCGGCGCTGCGCTTCAACTCGCGCACGGTAACCGACGCGCCGGACGCGCCCTGGCTGCGGTGGAGCATGAAGGTCTGGCGCTCACCATCGCAGGTGACGCGGACCGTGGCCGTGCGGCGTCCGGCGGCAGCGGCAGCGTCGAGCGCCGCGCGGGTGGCCGCTTCGGTGGCCCCCGCGCAGGTGTCAGCGAAAGCGGGCGCGGAGAGGCAGACCAACACGGTCAGCGCGATCAGGTGACGTTTCATGGGACCGGCTTCCTTCTGACGACGGAAGCCAAAACGTAACCAGGTTCTTAACGCGAAGAAGCCCTTACGCTTCAGGCGGGAAACTCACAGGGCCCAAGGCACCGCAGCCGCGAGAAATTCGCGTGATTTGTTCGGGCTGCCTAGAACGAGCGCACCGCCCAGGCCGCCGCCACACTCAGAACCCCCACCAGCCCGAACCAGCCCCACCACGGGGCGAAGTGTTGCGGCGGTGGCGCCGGGGCGGGTTCTGCCTCGAGGCTTTTCTCGAACCGGTCCATGACTTCCGGCAGGCGTTTCAGGCGGTTCGTCACTTCACGGACGTTCTCTCGGACCATCCGCATCGCGCCTTCCGGGCCGAAGTTGCGGCGCATCCAGGCTTCGATGACCGGCTCAGACGCGTTCCAGATATTGTGCGCAGGATCAATCGCACGCGCGACGCCTTCGACCTGCACCATGGTCTTCTGAAGAAGGACAAGTTCGGGGCGCAGCGCCATGCCGAAAGTGTGCGTATAGTCGAACAGCTGCAGCAGCACGCGGCCCATCGAGACTTCTTCCGCCGGCCTGCCGAACAGCGGCTCGCCGATGGAGCGCAGCGCCTGGGCGAAATCGCCGACAGATTGGGAGGGCGGGACATAACCCGCCTCGAAGTGGACTTCGGCGATGCGCATGTAATCACGCTTCAGGAAGCCCCAGAGGATTTCGGCGAGGAAGCGGCGCTCCATCGGGCCGATACGTCCGATGATGCCGAAATCGACCAGTGCAATGCGCCCTTCCGGCGTCAGGATGGCGTTGCCTTCGTGCATGTCGGCATGGAAGACGCCGTGCTCGATGGCGCTGGCGAGAAAGCCCTGCGTGATGTCGTTGGCGAGTTTCACACGGTCGAGGCCCGGACGGTCAAGGACGCCGGGAGAGGTGAGCGGTGTGCCCTCGATCCAGGAGATGGTCAGGACACGTTTTCCGGTCCGCTCCCAGTCGACTTTCGGGATATCGAAGAATCCGGTCTTCGCGTTGATGGCGCGCATCTCGTCGGCGCCGCCGGCTTCAAGACGCAGGTCGAGCTCGCGCAGCATGAAGCTGGAGATCGTGTCGGTGAAGGCGACAGGTTTCAGGCGGCGGCTTTCAGCAGAGACGCTTTCAATGGTGCGCGCCGCGCGGCGCATGGCGGAGAGTTCAAGTGCCATCTGGCGCTCGATCCCGGGACGAAGGATCTTTACCGCGCGGTCGCCGTCCGGCAGCGACATCTTGTGGACTTGCGCAAGGGAGGCGGCGGCGACGGGTTCCGACAGGCCCGGAAAAAGCCGGACGGCTTCGGCCCCGGTGAATTCGGCGGCGAGCGCCGCGCGGGCGAGTTTCATCGAGAAGGGCGGCAGTCTGTCCTTGAGGCGCCCGAGATCGCCCGCGACTTCCGAGCCGAACACATCCGGCCGTGTCGCGAGGAACTGTCCGAGCTTGATATAGGCGGGGCCGAGACCTTCGAGGGCGGTGGCGAGGCGCTGGCCGGGGCGGCCTCTGGCGCCGCCGAACAGGCGCAGCACCCCGCCGGCGATCCGCGCCGGTACCGGCAGACGCGACTGGTAAGCCTCCGGCAGCACGACATCATGCTTCGCGAGCGACGTGCCCGCGCGCATCAGACGCCAATAGTCGCCGAGCGCGCCCATCTAGGTATTGTCCGCGACGACGGAACCAGGCAGCAGGCCCGCACGTTGAACACAAGAAATGAGAATGCAGATAGCGAGTTCCATCACGTCCAGTTCCCCGTCATCCAACAATTTCCTGTACCTGGTCGTCGGTGTGCTGGTCGCCGCAGCGGTGGCGTTCGGCATCTACTACTTCACCGAAGGCGCCGGCGGCCCGGACAGGGTCGAGATCTCGGTCGGCGAAGACGGCGTCAGGATCGACGGTAACTGAGCGGTTCATGATCACGCCGCCCAGCCGAAGTGCAGGGCGGCGATACCGCCCGAGTAGTTCGTGACGGACACCTGCTTGAAACCGGTGCCTTCGATTTCGGCCTTAAAAACGGATTGTTCCGGGAACTGACGGATCGACTCTACCAGATACTGGTAGCTTGACCGGTCGCCGGCGATCAACTCGCCGAGGCGCGGAATCACGCCATAGCTGTAGGTATCGTAGGCTTCCTGGAGCAGCGGCGCGGTCAGCTGGCTGAATTCCAGCACGGCGAGCCGGCCACCGGTTTTCAGGACCCGACGGAATTCGCGCAGGCCCGCGACCCGGTCTGCGAAGTTGCGGATGCCGAAGGAGACGGTGACCACGTCAAAGCTCTTGTCCGGGTAGGGCAGCTTCTGGCCATCGGCGCAGACCCAGTCGAGGCGGCCCTCCCACTTCGCATTGTCGGCGCGCGCCTTGCCCGCGTCCAGCATCGCATCGTTGATGTCGCAGACGACGGCGGTGGCCGGGCGCGCGTCGCCGCGCCGGGCGCCGGCCTTATCCGCAAGCTCCAGGAAGGCGCGCGCCAGCTCCCCGGTACCGCCCGCGACATCCAGATGCCGCTCGCCGGGCTGCGGGTTCACCCTGTTCATCGTGTCATGTTTCCACAGGCGGTGGACACCGGCGCTCATCAGGTCGTTCATCAGATCATAGCGCGAGGCGACCGAGCGGAACACGCCTTTGACCCGGGCGACCTTCTCGGCCTCCGTCACCTCCTCGAACCCGAAGGAGACCTTACGCTCTGCGCCGTCTGTTCCAGCCATGCTGAGCCACCTTACATGCGACCTTCCCCTTAGCGTATATGCGATAACGATGCCTGAATTACCCGAAGTCGAGACAGTTCGCCGCGGACTTGCCCCTGTGATGGAGGGCAAACGCATCCTGCGGCTTGACCAGCGGCGGGCGGACCTGCGCTTTCCCCTGCCCGAGCGGTTTGCCGAACGGGTGGCGAATGCGCGGATCGACCGGCTCGCCCGGCAGGCGAAATTCCTCAGCGCGCACCTCTCCACGGGGGAAGTGCTGGTGATGCATCTCGGCATGACCGGGCGGTTCACGATCTCCGGAAAGCAAGAGGCCCAGGAAACCGGCAAGTTCCACCACGAGACCGGCGGCCTGACCGCACATGATCACGTGGTTTTCCACATGGAGGGCGGCGAGACGGTGACCTATAACGACCCGCGCCGGTTCGGCTTCATGGAACTCTGGCCCGCCGCGACATTCGGGGCATACCCAAGGCTAAAGGCTATGGGACCTGAGCCGTTGTCGAACGGGTTCTCCGCCGCCTATCTGGATACGGCGCTCAGCGGCAAGGCGGCGCCGATCAAGGCCGCGCTGCTCGACCAGTCGGTGATCGCGGGGCTCGGCAATATCTATGTATGCGAGGCGCTCTACCGGGCGGGTGTGTCGCCGAAACGATTGTCACGCAGTGTGCCAGGCGTGCGGGCAGAACGGCTCGCGCCGGCGATCAATGCCGTGATCGCTGAGGCGATCGCGGCGGGCGGATCCTCGATCTCGGACTTTGCGGGGACCGATGGCGGGCTCGGATATTTCCAGCACCGGTTCGATGTGTATGACCGGGAGGGCGAGGCGTGCAAACGGTGCAGGGCGAGCGTGAAGCGGATCGTGCAGTCGGGGCGATCGACATTTTACTGCACTACCTGTCAGCGCTGAGCCCCAGCTTCTTCAGGGGCGATCCCAGCGCCCCGCTGACCAGGGCTGCCAGGATCGGCGGTGCAGGCCAGAGTTTCAAGATGGGCGCCGCCAGCCGGTCGCGCAGCCAGGGCAGGAGCTGCGAATCTGACTGGTAAACCGGCGTGAAGGCCCAGGTCATCAGCTGGTAGAGACGCACATGCGATGCGCGCCGGCGCACATACATTCGCGCGATGTCTGTTGCTTCACCGCCGGCCTCCACCGCACGGGCAAGGGCGCAGGCATCGAGCAGTGCCATGTTCGCGCCCTGTCCGAGCTGCGGGCTTGCGGCGTGCCAGCTGTCACCGAGATGGATGAGACGGCCTTCGGCGGCCGGCCAGTGCGTGCGGTGGCGGTAGCGGGCAAAGGTCAGCTGCTCATGATCCGTGATTTGATCAACCAGCATTGCCGTGTCCGGCCAGAGGGCACGGGCGGCGTCCTTCCAGTGAACCAGCGACGCGGCGCGGAATTCGGCATGCGCGTCGCCGCGGATCGACCAGAAATAGGTGAGGCTCTGTGCTGCGCCGGCGTGCGCGCGTCCGGACGGCATGACGCCGGCCATCTTGCGGGCCGCTTCGTAGCGCTGCTCCAGCGCCGTGCTGTCAAAGGGGCCGTCGTCCGGCCAGGGCAGCGTGGCCCAGAGCGCGCCATAGGGAAGCTTTTTGACCGGCGCCGAAGACAGCGGCGAGCGCACGCCCAGCGCGTCGACCACAAGGTCAAACGGTCCGTGTGCGCCGCGGGCGGCATCGACAAACGTACCGCTTGATGCATTTGCTGCAGTGATGCGCGCGCCGGTGAAAATGCGCGCGCCGCTTGCGACGGCCGCCTCATGGAGCAGCGCGAAGACGGTCGCGCGCTGGATACCGATGCCGCAAAGGCCGCCGCGCAAGGCGCCGTAGCGCACATCCAGCACGGCGCGCCCGGTTTCGGCCGAGACACCCCAAAGCCGCGCGATCGGCGCGCCGAGTGCCTGCGCCCGTTCACGCAGGCCCAGCTGGGCGAGGATGACGAGACCTGCTTCCTGCAGCATCAGGCCGGATCCCACCGGACCGGCGGCCTCGAACTGGTCGAACACCGTGACACGGTGCCCCTGCCGCGCCAGAAAGGCGCCAGCGGCCAGGCCGCCAATTCCGGCGCCGGCGATCCCGATGGAAAGCGTTCGACTCATCTGCCTGTTTAGCCCTGCTCCTTGTGCGTTGCGCAAGTCTGCGCGAGAATGAGTTCCGAAAAGAAACGGGAGGGCGCGATGTCCAGGGGTGCAGCCTTGATTGTGGGAGCCGGCGACGCGACCGGCGGGGCCATCGCCAAGGCCTTTGCACGCGAGGGGCTGACCGCCTGCGTGACCCGCCGCGCCCGCAATCTCGGGTCCCTTGCGGCGCTTGTCGCCGAAATCGAAGCCGGGGGGGGCCAGGCGCGCGCCTTCGGTGTCGATGCGCGTGAGGAGGAGGCGACGATCGCACTGGTCGACCAGATCGAGGCTGAGGTCGGCCCGCTGGAAGTCTGCGTGTTCAATATCGGCGCGAATGTCCGCTTCGGTATCACCGACACAACGGCGCGCGTCTATCACAAGGTCTGGGAGATGGCGGCCTATTCCGGCTTCCTCGCGGGGCGCGAAGCGGCGCGTGTGATGAAGCCGAGGGGGCGCGGTACCATCCTGTTTACGGGCGCCACCGCCGCAGTGCGCGGGCGCGAAGGATTTTCAGCCTTCGCCGGCGCCAAGCACGCGCTGCGGGCCCTCGCCCAGTCAATGGCGCGCGAGCTCGGGCCGCAGGGCATACATGTGGCGCATGTCATCATCGACGGCGCCATCGACAGCCAGTTCATCCGAGACAACCTTCCGGATGCGGACGAACGCCGGGCGCGGGACGGGCTGCTGATCCCGGACGAGATTGCCAGGAACTATGTCTGGCTGCACCGCCAGCACCGCTCCGCCTGGACGCACGAGCTGGACCTCAGACCCTGGAACGAGACGTGGTGAGCCTCGCCTAGTGGAGCCCGCCGGGCCAGGCCTGTTGTTGCAGGGGCCCGTCGCGCGTCAGTTCTTCGACGCGTACCGTTCGAACGTGAAGCACGATGTCATCGCCTGAAGCTGCGTCTACCGCGTCGTCCAGAAGGGCCATGTCTGCAGGCGAGAAAGATGCAGGCGAACGGATGACGGCGAAGGCGGCCGCGCGCTGCTCCGCATCATCCTCGAAGCGAAGTTCGATGACCCGGGCGCCGGGATAGCGCTCCAGCACGCGGCTCAGCGCCTGCTGCGCGCGGTTGCGGAGCGAAACCTCGCTGACAGCCCGGTGCAGGGCGCCGGCGAGATAAACGCTGAGCCCTCCAAGCAGCGCGAGCGCAATGATCCGCGCCGTCCAGGACACGGTTGCCTCGCCGCGGCGGAAAACCGCGCGATACCCCCGCGCGAGAAAGACCAACATAGCCGCCACGGCGATGGCAATCAGGTTGGTCAGGAAGAGCAGGAAAGCACCGCCCGCGAGCCCGGGCTGGCCATGCGCAAACAAGATGCCGCACGCCGTAAGAGGCGGGCAAAGCGCGGTGGCTATCGCAACCCCGACCACCGCGCTCGATATTCTTGGCGCGGTCATCGCGTATGCACCGGCAGCCCCGCCGACGAGCGCAATCATCAGGTCGAGCAGGTTCGGGGCCGTCCGCGCCAGCACCTGCTCGCCAATGGCAATATCCTGGTGCATGAGCCCGAGGCCGAACCCGATGGCCAGCACCCAGGCCGCGCCAAGCGCCTCGGCCACGAAGGCGCGGCTCAGGAGGCGCGTATTCGCCTCTGCCATGGCAAGGCCGAGCCCCAGGATCGGGCCATAAAGCATCGCAATCAGCATAGCGCCGATGATCACCGCGACCGAATCGGCGAGCAGGCCATAGCCTGCAATCAGCGTCGCGGTGGCATTCATGATAAGATAGGACGATGACAAGCCCGCCCCCGCGGTGACAGCGGCGCGCACATCTTCCTGACGGGCAGCAGGCTCGTAATCGAACGTGAAGACGCCGGCCGGCCCGCCCGGATCCCGGCGGGCCGCGTTCGTTTCTCCGGTCGTCTTCAGCTCGGTCATGGGGGTACCTGGCAGATCAAAATCAGGTCAGACCATGCCCGAATCGGTGGGCAGGCCAAAGAGGATGCGGCCGGTGAGTTCCAAAGTCGAAGGCGCGGTTACGATATGCTGCGTAATAGCGTGGGCATCCCGGAAGCGGCGTTGCAGGTCGCTGGATTCGAACAGGGCCGCACCGCCACCGAGATCGTAGAGCGTGCGGCAGATATCAGCTCCGGTGCGCGTCATGTGCGTACAGGCGAGGCGCAGGTCCGCCCGGATCTTCATCGGGATTTCGTCTGACTGCTCAGCGATCGCCCAAACACGGTCGATCTCCGAGAAGAGGTAGGCGCGCGCTGCGCGCCATTGGGCTTCGCAGGT
Source organism: uncultured Acidobacteriota bacterium (assembly GCA_937881755.1). Lineage (GTDB taxonomy): Bacteria > Pseudomonadota > Alphaproteobacteria > Caulobacterales > Hyphomonadaceae > Hyphomonas. Next base: position 7,538 of record CALGEF010000447.1, on the reverse strand, counting down.
TGCATAGGCGGCCTGCATGGATTGGCGCTCTGACAGTGTCTTCGCCGAACCCTGGCTTTTCTTGACCGTGGCGAGGTCGTGGAAGGCATCCAGGGCGCCGCGCGCATTACCGAGCGCCACGCCGCAGACACCGAGCGCGAGCAGGCCGAAGGCGGGAAACTTGTAGAGCGCGCCGGCTTCGCGCGGCGCGTCCGACACAAGCGAAACCGACCGGCCTTTCGGCACCAGAAGGTCCTTCACTTCGATATCGCCGGAGCCCGTGCCCTTGAGGCCCATCACATGCCAGGTGTCATGCAGCACGGCGTCCGAGGCCGGGAAGACCATCATGCGGGTGTCAGCCGCGCCCGAGGCGAGGCGCTTCATTTCGCCGTTTTCCCAGATTGTGCAGCCACCGCAGAGCCAGGTGCAGTTGGCCGAGCCCGAGCCCCACTGCCAGCGGCCGGTTACCCTGTAGTGATCGCCCTCGAGGACCGCGCGGCCCATCGGCGCGAAAACGCCGCCGGTGATTGCCATCGGATTGCCGTAGATTTCCCCGGCATGGAAGGGCTCCATATAGGCTGCGTTCAAGGCCGTTGTGGCGGCAATCATGGCGCACCAGCCTGCGCTGGCGTTCGCGCGCGCAATGATTTCGGTGATCTCGACGATCTCGCGCGGCGTGGATTCGAGGCCGCCAAAGCGCCTCGGCGTCACCATCCGCAGCACGCCGGCAGCGGCCAGCTTCAGGGCAAGATCGGCCGGCAGGCGGCGCGCCTCTTCCATCTCGGCGGCGCGGGCAGCGAGTTCCGGCAGCAGCGGCTGGATGGCGGCGATGGGGTCGTTGGACTGGAATGTGTCGGGCATGCCGGAAAAACTAGCCTTTTTCCGCGCCGCTTCAAAGTGTCAGTTCGCGGCTCACGCCGGGTCAGCATTGCTGGCCTGTGGCCCGGCGACTACACTCAGGCCGAGCAACAAACTCAAGAGGTGCGCCACATGACCGACCAGCTGCTGGAAACTCTCGAGGACGGCATCGCCACCCTGACCATGAACCGTCCCGAGGCGCGCAACGCGCTCACAGGAGAACTGCTCGACGCGCTCGCCGACGCGGTGCCGCGCCTCGCGCTTGATCCCAAGGTGCGCGTGGTCGTGCTGACCGGCGCTGGCGGGGCGTTTTGTGCGGGCGGCGATGTCAAAGGCTTTGTGGCCGCGCCAGCCGGCACATCCGGAAAGGCCGAGGCTCCGTTCAGCATGGAGCAGCGGATCGCCGGCCTTCGCAAGGGCATGGAGACCGCCAAGTGGCTGCATGAGATGCCTAAGCCGACGCTCGCCGTAATGCCAGGCCCGGCGGCGGGTGCGGGCCTGTCGCTGGCGCTCGCCTGTGATATGCGCATCTGCACCACCACCGCCAAGCTGACGACGGCCTTCTCCAAGATCGGCGCAAGCGGCGATTACGGCGGCTCGTATTTCCTCACCAAGCTGGTCGGCGAGGCGAAGGCGCGGGAGCTGTACTTTACAGCCGACGTTATCTCAGGCGAGGAGGCCGCACGGCTGGGTATCGTCAACGAGGCCGTCGCGCCGGAACGGTTTGAAGAGGCCGCGAAGAAAAAGGCGCGCTATCTGGCCGGGCTGCCCACCGTGGCGATCGGCTACATGAAGAAGAACCTGAACCTTGCCGCCAGCGCGACGCTTTCCGAAGTGCTGGATATGGAAGCGGCCCATATGGTGCGCACGATGATGACCGAAGACCACAAGGCGGCCTCGCTCGCCTTCGTCGAGAAACGCCCGCCGGTCTTCAAGGGGCACTAGCGGGTCAGAGCTTCAGTTCGCCGTGCAGCTTCGGCGGCGCAGCGTGACGCCAGGACATCACGAGCGCGGAGCGGAGCGTGGTCGCATCGCAGGCCTTGAGGCGGATGGAGGTCGCCCCCTTCTCGCCCCACTTGTTGGGCACCGGGAAGAAGATGTCCGGCTCCGCCTCGCACAGCATCCGCTGCTCGTCGACCGTCAGGAAGACGTTCGAGAATTCATGGTGGGGCGGCAGGGTACAGAAGATCTTGCCCTTCGGCGCATCGACCCGGAAGCTCGCCCAGTCGAAGTGTGGGCGCTCCAGCGCGCGGGGCAAGGCGAGCGCAGCCTTGCGGAGGTTCGCCGGCGTGATCACAGCGACAACGCGCCCAGTATCACCGCCGTGAGGAGCCCCGACAGCAGCACGAAGAGATAGACCACATCCAGCGTAATCGTCCGCAGCACGGAGGAATACCCGCTGCGGCCATAAACGACGCGGTGGAGCCGGTAGAGATACCAGTTGGAATAGACAAGCAGCGCCAGTGTGACCCAGCCGGCCCCGATCAGCAGCGAGACAAGCAAGCCCGCTGACATCGCGAAGAACAGCGCCGAATGGAAATGCAGCGACACGATCAGATGGTCGAAAAACAGGAACTGGCGGCGCCAGAAATAGGTCAGCGCCAGTAGCAGCGCATAGACCGGCAGCAGCACGAACATAAGGCGCGGAATCCATTCCTGCGTCTGCCGGGCCAGGCCCGCGGGATCTTCCATCACATCGGCGAACCTGGCTGCGTCTTCATTCCCGGCCTCGCCCGCGTCGCGCGCGGCATCGATGGCAGACTGCGGCACGAAGGCAGCCCATTCCTCTTCCGGGGCCGGTTCGGCCTCAGCCGGCGGCGCCTCGCCCGGTGCTGCGGGCGTTTCAGGCGCAAGACCCGGGAGGCCGCCTTTCCAGGCTGCATCCACGTCTTCCAGCACCTTCAGGGCCTGCTGGTATTCCGCCTCGGTGATCTCGCCTCCCTCGAATGACGCCTCGACCTCGGCCCGCGCCTCTTCCATCGACGGCGGGTTGTTGAAACTGACCGTTGCCTGCCCGGTGATCAGCGGCATCACCACGAAGAAGATGAGCGAGGCGAGCACATAGAGGCGGAAGGCCGGAATGAAACGCGCCCGCTTACCATCGAGGTAGGCGCGCGTCATCCGGCCCGGACGCAGCATCAGGTCCGGCAAGGTGCGCGCGATGCGGCCATCGATCGAGAAAGAGGTCTCGAGACTTTCCCCCACAAGCGACCAGAACGGGCGCCGGATACTGTGCGCGCTCTGTCCGCATTCATGACAGAACTCGCCGGCCAGCAGGACGCCGCAGTTGAGGCAGTCCGGATCGATCACGGGGCCCGTCTTGCTGGGGAGGCTGGCCGACGCATCGGCTGCTGCATGTTCGATGGCGGTGTCTGCGGGCGCACCGAATTCGTCACTCATGGCCGCACTCCCCGCCGTCCCGGACTGGTTTTCACAGGGACCTGCCCGCCGCGCAACCAGCTTCCTGCGTCAGGGGCGTCTAGCGGAAGATTTTCGGTTTGTTGGCCTGGAATCGCACACCGGCCGCCCGGTAGCGCGGCGCCTTGCCGTCCGGGGCGAGCGCGTAGGTCTGCTCGCGCAGGAACTCCATCAGGCCGCGCCGTTTTCCGGCCGCTTCGAGAATGTCCGGGCTGAGTGTCTCGCCGACCTCAACCCGCAGCGTCTTGCCCATCCGGCGGCGCACTTCGCGGAAGACGAGTGCGAGGCGCAGTTCCAGCGACAGATGCGAGGCGATCTGGAAGAGGCGCGAATTCTGGCCATCAAAGAAGATCGGCGTGACGTGGGCATGGCTTTGCGTGATCAGCTTCGCCGTGAACGGCTTCCACTCGTCATCGACCGCCAACGGATCGAAGGGGCGCGGCGTCGTCGCCACGCCGCCGCTCGGAAACACGACAATGCAACCGCCACCCTTGACGTGCGCGAGGGCATCACGGCGCATAGCAACATTGGCATCAATGGCGTCACGCGTGCCGGCAAAATCCACCGGCAGGAGATAAGGGCGCGCTTCCGGGATACCGTCCAGAACGGAGTTGGTCAGCACCTTGAAGTCTGGCCGGCGCAAACTGATCAGCCAGCTGATGACCAGGCCATCGAGCACGCCGAACGGGTGGTTCGCCACCACGACAAGTGGCCCTTCACGCGGGATCTGCGCATGCTTGCTGGCGGAGAACTGAACATCCAGATCAAGCAGCCGGATCGCCGCTTCGAAGAAAGGTACATCGTGCGAGAGATAAGCGCGGTAATGGTCATAGAGCCGCTTGATCCTGGGCTGGCCGGACAGCCGCTCCACCGCCTGCACGAGGCGCCGCTTCACCGGGTCCTCGAAATAGGCGGCGTAGGAAAGTTCAGGCACGGTCTGGCTGAGGGTCAAAGCCGCCACATCCGTGCAAGGTTGTTCTTCTGCATGTCGGACGAGCCGCCGACGATGGGCATGCTGAGCAGGTCGCGCAGGTTGCGCTCGATGTCGTAGGCATCCGACAGGCCGTAAGCCCCGATCACCTGCTGGCAGGCAAGGCCGATCTCGACACCGGTATCGGCGACATAGAGCTTCGCCATCGCCGTCTCCGCCGAACAGGGCTGGCCTTCGCTCGCGAGCCAGGCGGCATGGTAGAGCATATGGCGGCAGGCGGCGAGTTTCGTCCGTGCTGTGACGAGCTTGTGCGCGACGGCCTGGTGCTTGCCGATGGGCTTGCCAAACTGCACGCGCTCTCCGGCATACTTCCAGGCCTCTTCCAGCGCCGCGCGGGCAATGCCGTAGGCGACCGCCGTGATCTCGATCTTCTCGACATCCAGCGCGCGGCCCGCCAGGGCCTGCCAGCCCTTGTTCCATTTCTCCGGCCCGCCGACGATGGCGCTTTCCGGCAGACGGACATCATCAAGATAAACGTCCATCGAATGGGTATAGCGAAGGTTCGCGTGCTCAATGGCCTGCATCGTGACGCCCTTGGCATTCGTTGGCACAAGGACGAATGTGAGATTCCCATGCCGGTCACCCGTCTCGCCGGAGCGGCAGAGGCAGTAGATATAGTCCGCCCAATCGGCGCCCGTGCACCAGCGCTTGGCGCCCTTGATGATGAGTTCGCCGTCCTTGCGTTCGACCCGCGTCTCGACACTCGGGAGATCCCCGCCGACATTCGGCTCGGAGAGGCCATAAGCGAGGAAAATCTCGCCGCGCGCGAGCTTCGGCAGAAGCGCCTCTTTCTGTTCCTTCGATCCGTTCTCGGAAATGTTCAGCCCGCCATAGAAGGCGGCATGGATGTATGGGCCCGCCATGCTCGATCCGCCCTGGCACAATTCGTCGATAACGGCGGCGGCGGCGTAGATGTCCTCCCCCTGTCCGCCATACTCTTCCGGGATGGTCAGCCCGATCAGCCCCATTTCCGCGATCTCGCGGAAGAGTTCGCGGTCCCAGGTCGCCGCCTTGTCCCATTCGCGCCGTTTCTCGCGCGGCATCTTCTCGGCCACCCAGCGCGACAGCTGGCGGCGGATTTCGGTGACGTGGCCGGGTTCGGGGGCGAAGCTGTTCATACTGCTGTTGTCACCTGCCTGCCGATTTCGTCAAGCGCGAACGGTGTCGTCTGGTAGGTCTGGTTGATCCAGTTGCCGAACAGCAGATGCGCATGGCTGCGCCAGCGGTTCAGCGGCGGGCGCGCCGGATCATCGCCGGGGAAATAATTGTGGGGCACCGCGATTGGCAGGCCCTGGGACACGTCGCGCTCATACTCCTCGTTCAGGGAGAACGAATCATACTCGACATGGTTGAACATGTAGAGGCTGCGGCGTGCGGCGTCCTGCAACAGGCACGGCCCGGTCTTCTCGCAATCGACCAGCAGGCCCAGCGCCGGGCGCGCCAGCACATCTTCGCGGCGCACCTCGGTCCAGCGCGAGACGGGGATCAGGAAATCGTCCGAAAAGCCTGAGAGGAAAGGCGAGGCCTGCGCGAGGTTCCTCTGCCGGAACACGCCGAAGGCTTTCTGGCCCAGCTGGTACTTCGGCAAGCGGTGGAAATGCCAGGCCGCGGCCATCGCGCCCCAACAGATATAGAAGGGCGAATGCACATTCGTCCGTGTCCAGTCGAATATCCCTGCCAGCTCGTGCCAGTAGGTCACCTCTTCGAACGGCATCTGCTCGACCGGCGCGCCGGTGACGATGAACCCGTCGAACTTCCGTTCCCGGATTTCCTCCCAGGTCCGGTAGAAGCTGATCAGGTGCTCGGCAGACGTGTTCTTCGGCTGGTGCCCACCGACGCGCACGAGCGTCAGCTCCACCTGCAGGGGCGAAGCGCCGATCAGCCGCGCCAGCTGCGTCTCGGTACGGATCTTGTTCGGCATCAGGTTGAGCAGGCCAATCTGCAGCGGGCGGATGTCCTGGCGCACGGCGTCCGTCTCGCGCATCACGGCAACGCCTTCGCGCGTCAGCGTTTCTGCAGCTGGCAGCGTATCGGGAATCCGGATCGGCATGTCAAAACGTTCCTGTCGGCCCGCTTAGGACTGAAAACGCATCGGATGAGGGAGAAAGGCGGGGACTTATCCCGCATCTCGGCCCTTTAGCGAGTTGTTTAACGTGGCTGCAAGCCGGCCGGCCAAATCACCACCAGGTACATTTAGCGTGGGATTGAGCCGGCGACAAGCGCCTCGTCCGCGCTCACCCTGATCGCCCGGTCGGACCGCCACCAGCCCCTCAGCGACAACGGGCGCGCCCCGCTATGACCCGCAAGAACCAGCAGCCCCGAAAGGATGCCGAGATTCTTGATGAAGTTCTGCATTTCCCGTTCGCTGGAAACCCCGGCATGATCATTCCAGAAGTCATGCAGAAGGACATTGACCAGCAGGACATAAACCACCAGGCCGAGCGCCGTCAGGCAAACATACCGCCCGGAAATCAGCAGCAGTCCCGCAGCCACGTTTGCCACCGCGGCGACCCACATCAGCGGTTCTGCCATCGGCACATTGTGCGCCTCCATCAGGGCCACATGCATGTCCGGCGCAGCAAATTTCAACAGTCCCGGCACAAGAAAGTAGAGGCCGAGCAGAAATCGGCCCGAGAGGATGAAAGCGTTCGACATGTGCTCACTCCCCCGTCAGCTTAGGCGCGCGTTTTTCCTTGAAGGCGGTGACGGCCTCGCGCCGGTCGGAGAGGTAGTTCGAGACACTCTCCCAACCGATCGACGCATCCATCAGCTGCGCGGCGAGCGCGCGCAGGGGGATGTTGGCGGTCGTCTTTGTCCAGCGCACGGCCCATTTCGGATTAGCCAGGATTTTGCCCGCAATCTCGTCCACCTTCGCGTCAAGCTCTGCTCCGGGTACGGCATAATTGATAAGACCCAGTCGCTGGGCTTCGGGCGCGGAAAGAAGATCGCCGGTCATCAGCAGTTCCTTCGCCTTGGCAAAGCCGATCAGCTGCGGCCAGATCAGCGCGCCGCCATCACCCGCCACGAGGCCCACCTTGACATGCGGATCGCCGATCTTCGCGGTCTCGTCGGCAATTATCACATCGCACAGCAGCGCAATCGTCGCGCCGAGCCCGGCGGCGGCGCCGTTCATCCGGCAGAGGATCGGCTTCTCCATCTGCAAGAGCGTCACCACGATCTGCTTGGCGTCCCAACCTATGGCGCGGAAGCGTTCGGGATGGTTGATCTGTTCCTCAAACCAGTCGAAATCCCCTCCCGCGCAGAAGGCGCGGCCCTTGCCCGACAGGATGAT
>CALGEF010000446.1 GCA_937881755.1 uncultured Acidobacteriota bacterium | reverse complement strand
GCTGCGTCAGCCGGTCGGTGGGGGCGGCGGTCATGCTTGGGTCCATGGGTTGATCACGGCGAGTCCCGCCATGTGAAAGGGGGCGACGTCGCGCGTCGCAACGGCGAAGCCATGCGCCGCGGTGATGGCTGCGATCTGGGCATCAGCCTGACCGATGGGCGCGCCGGACGCCTCCGCCTTGGCTACGATACGTGCCGCCAGGGCGGCGGCGGGGGCGTCAAAGGCGAGTACGCGCGGGCCGACCAGACGCGACAGGGTGAAATCCAGCACGTCCCACAAATCAGTCTTGCGCCGACCCTCGGGCAGGCGTTCGACGCCGAAGCGCAGCTCCATGACGTTGATGCTCGTGGTGAACAGGGCGGCCTGGACCTGCCCGTTCAGCCAGGCGATGACGGCGGTGTCCGGCGCGGCGCGCATCGGCTCTGAGATCACATTGGTGTCCAGAACGATCAAGAGAAGTCCGCCGGGCTGACCGGCGTGCGGTCGCGCGGGGTGTCCGGGAAATCGGCGGCGCGGACGCGGGCATAGTCGGCGACAATGTCGCCGAGGCGTTCGGCCGGGCGGGTCGCCTCGTCCAAAAGGCGCCGAACGGCAGCTTCGGCGCTAAGGCCGTGTTCGGCGGCGTAAATACGGATGCGGCGATGCAGGTCTTCGGGCAGGTTCCGGACGGTCATGCTGGGCATGGGCGCCCTCCATTTTGATATCAATATATATGTATGATCGCATTGATGGCATTATGTCAATATGAAAGCGCATCATCAGCCCCGGCGCGCTCCCGCTCAAGAGTATATTCGGAAAAGATGCGGGTATCGACGCCCGCCGTTGCCAGGCGGCGAATGGCGACGAGGCGCCAGCCCCGGGCACGATACTCAGAGAGGGCTTCAGCCGTTTCGCGCCTGTACTTTTTCGCTTTCCACCAGCTCGAATTACCGGTCACGCGCCTTAAGCATGTTGTCTCGATCATGGTTGATGCTGGTCAGCCCGATCAGACATCACCTGTGATCGCTCGGTTTCATCCATGACGGCCTCCAGTTTTCGAAGTTCGCCCGCTGCGCCCGGATTGCCGAGCGTCTCTGCCCGGCGAAACCAGCCGTGGGCGTGCACGAAATCAGGAGGCGCGCCATGCCCGCCGGCGGCGGCAACACCCAGATTGAAGGCACAGCGGTTATCACCGAGGGCCGCGCCCGTTTCCCAATAGGCCCTTGCTGCCTCAGTGTCCTGCGCCCCGCCGTCTCCGAGCATGGCCATCCGTCCAAGATGCGAGAGGGCATCTGTGTCCTCTCCGGCTGCGGCCAGTTCGAAGAGTTGCCTGGCGATCGCCGGATCCTGATCGCCTCCAAGCCCGTTCAGATACATGAAGCCGAGATTGAACTGGGCTGCAGGCAACCCTGCGTCAGCAGCCCTCGCATAATACGACCGCGCATCCTGCAGGTCGGCCTGCGTGCCGCGGCCATGCTGTAGCAGCACGCCAAGATTGTTCGCCGCGCCCGGATGGCCGCGATCGGCGGCCTCCCTCAGAAGTCTGGCCGCCGCATCCAACCGCTCGCCTCCACTTGTCTGCGCAAGCAGGTGGTGGGCGCGTTCAAAGAGGGTCTGTGGATCGCTCATGAAGGCGATTTAGCTGAAGCTTGTGCGACGCCAAGGCAGACACGCCGACATCAGCCACGAAACCAATACCATTCCCGGTCGTCGGCCCCGCCCGTTCTTCAACGTCCACAGCGGCGCCGGCCGAGCGGCTGATCGACATTGCAATGTCTGTATAGACGTGACCCTGCCGGTCGCGCCGAACGCTGGTCGGTGTGAACGTGTTAAGGTTTCCAGGACGCCCGCCCTGCGCAGCCGGCAGCCCCGGTCCTGGTGGCGGGCGTCCTGGAAAGCTCCAGGCGTGACGCGCGGGTGGCTGGCACTCTATGGAGATTTGAAGCGAACGCCCGGTCCGACGGTGGCCAAGGATGGCGCTTGCCTGTGCATTTTCCGTATCGAGACGGCGCGCCGGCGTCAAAGACGATACAGGACGCTTCTAACGCAGCAGCTGATGAAGCTGGAGCCTGCCATGCGCAGCGCGGATCTAAGCGGCGAAGAAGGCAGCCAGTCGCTTTCTTGCGAGGCAGCACTGGCAGTTACCACAGACAATGCGCGTCACGGCGCGAGCCATTGCCCTTTCCAGCCATTGCTCCGGTCGAACCGGGCGCGCCTGTGTTCTCGTCCCAGATGCAGGGCATCGATCGTGAGGACGTGAAGGCGCAAAACCGCGAAGGCTTCAGGATCACTGTTCTTTGTGTAGGCGAGAGCACTTTCAATCGGCTGTCCAGGCTCTGGAACGCTGCCATAGCCTGTTCGGGAGGCTTCTGGAACGCGCGCCCAGGTTCCCGCCGCCTCCGCACCCGAAAGAATGGCCACATCTGCGTCCAACCGCACCTGCAGATGGGCAGACTGATCCCAGACGTGCAGCGCCGCGTAGGGCCTCGCGCGAAGTTCCGCCATCTTTGCCGAATGGACGTCCGTGTGAATGTCGAGGCATGCGGTTGGCCGGTCCACACTGCGCAGAACAACCGTACGAACACTTGGCAGGCCGTCGCAGGTTACAGTTCCGAGC
>CALGEF010000445.1 GCA_937881755.1 uncultured Acidobacteriota bacterium | reverse complement strand
TCTCCCTGCCGGGTGTTGTACATCGATACCATCTCCACTCCGCCCCCGCCCCGCAGGAGAAGCTCATGTTGAGGTCTTCCATGGCCGTCTGGAAGCCGAGCGAATCCAGATCTCCGGCGCCCTCATTGATGCTGTAGGTGACCAGTTGGCTGAGGCCTTCAGCGCCGGCGGGATCGGACGCCGTGCCGGCCTTCCAGGCCATCTGGACTGCGACAATCGGGATCGAAGGCTCGGAGACGAGCCAGACCGAGACGCCGCCGGGCGTCACGAATTGCTGGATCTCGGCGAACTCGCCGTCATGGACGGTGACGTCCAGCGCCGGCTTTGCGGCCTCAGCCAGTGTTCCGGCGGCGGGCGCTTCCGGCGCGCCGTAGAACCCGCCGGAAATGGTCGAGCAGCCGGCAAGCGCGGAGAGGGCGGCGGAGGCGAGGAGGAATTGGGTCGTGCGCATCTCAGAGGTCTCCTTCGGCGGGCAGGAGGTGGGCTTCGATATAGTGTTTCTGGGAGCCGAACACCGAGCGCACGGCGGCGATCGCCTGCTCCGGCGTGACGGCGCGGACGGTGTCCGGATAGGCGAGGATTTCCTCGGCCGTGCCGCCGATGGCGAGCCAGCCGCCGAACGCGTTGGCCATGCCGGACTGGCTGTCGCGGGCGTAGATCGCATCGGCCGCGAGCTTGTTGCGGGCACGGATGACGTCGGCTTCGGTGAAGCCTTCGGCCAGCACTTTTCCGACTTCGGCCATCAGCGCAGTCTCGAGCGCGTCCAGCGTGACACCGGGCGCCGGGCTGGCGGAGAGGACGGCCGGGCCTTCATCGTGCAGCGTGGTCCAGGCATAGGCATTGGCGGAGATGGCAAGTTGCTGCTGCTCGACCAGCGACTGGTAGAGCCGGCTGGTCATGCCGCCGCCGAGGATTTCAAGGCCGACATCCAGCGCCAGAGCGTCCGCCGGCTGGCGGCGCTGCGACATGCCAGTGTAGTAGCGGCTCCAGCCCGGCTGGCGCACTTTCGGATCTTCGTGCGTCAACAGCTGCGTTTCAGCGAGCGGGGTGACCGGCTGCCATTTACGCTCCGCTGTGACGGTGCCGGTGGGTGTGATGACGCCGTAGTGCTGCTCGGCGAGGGTGCGCACTTCTTCTGGCGTCACATCACCGGCGACGACAAGAATGGCGTTCTCGGGGCTGTAATACTGCTTGTAGAAATCGAGGCCGTCCTGCGGGGTGAGCGCGGCGACTTCCTCCATGCGGCCGATAACGGTGATCTCGTAGGGGTGGCCCTTCCAGAATTCGGAGAGCACCTTTTCCTGCAGGATGACGCCGGGATTATTGTCGATGCGCTGACGGCGTTCTTCTTTCACGACGTCACGCTCGGAGATGAACGGGCCCTTGGGGTCGTCATTGATGATGAGGTTCACCATCCGCTCGGCTTCCAGTTCCATCATCTTGCCGAGCTGGGGCTTGGCCACGCGCTCAAAATAGGCGGTGTAGTCCCAGCTGGTGAAGGCGTTGAGCTGGCCGCCCGAACGCTGGACGATGGAGGTGAACTCTTCCGGGCCGATATTCTTTGTCTGCTTGAACATCACGTGTTCGAACAGGTGCGCGATGCCGGACTTGCCGGGCGCCTCATCGGCGGCGCCGACCTTGTACCAGACCATGTGGGTGACGACGGGCGCGCGGTGATCCGGGATCACGACGACGTCCATGCCGTTGCTCAGCGTGAAGGTGGAAGGCGCCCAGGCGGCCTCCTCGGCGAAGGCAGGCAAGGTAATCAGGGCGAAAAGCCCGGCAGCGAGACTCCGTTTCATGGGCGTCCTCCGTTTTTGAACTGGCAGTGATCCAGGCGTAAATCAGGTTCCGGGAAGACGGATGCGCGGGCCGCCTTCAGTGCGCTCGATGGTGACCGGTTGGTCGCCCGTCGCATTGTCGGTGGCGGCGGAGGCGGCGTCTTCCGGCTTGTCCTTGCGCCAGAAGAAGACGCGGTCGGAGACGCTGGGTGACTTGCGGATGGCCCGGGCTTCTTCATAGTCGACCTGCGCACGCACAGCGGCGTTGGCGGCGTTGGCACCAGCGGCGGCGACAAGGGCTTTTTCGGAGGCGCTGGCGTTGACGCCCATCGTGGTGCCGAACGCGGTGGTGACCCCTGTGGTGGCGACTTCGACTTCAGCCGGGGTGGTCGTGCCGGCGGCTGGCGGGCGCAGGCTGTATTCCGGCGGAACGCTGAGCGGGGCCTTGGTGACGACGCGGAATTCGTTGGGGGTGCTGCCGCCGTTGCTGCCGCCGTTCGAGGAACAGGCAGTGGTGGCGGCGAGGGCCGCGCCGGCAGCGAGGATCAGGAGGGATTTCTTCATGGCGGGGCGGGTCCGTTTCTGATGGGCTGAAGCCCGGGGTTACGAGGTGCTAGCCGGTTTTGGCCGCGAAAGTAAGAACTGGTCTACAAACAGGAGCACGGCGCCGACGCTGATGGCGGCGTCGGCGACATTGAACACCCAGGGGAAATACAGGCCGTTGGCATCGATGAAATCGACCACGGCGCCGAAGCGGACCCGGTCAATCAGGTTGCCGAAGGCGCCGCCGATCACAAGCGCGAGAGCGAGCTTCAGCCAGCGGCCCTCGGCCCGGATGAGCCAGACGAGGAAGCCGAGGGCGATGGCCAGCATGATGGCGGCCAGGATCCAGCGGCCGATGCCCTCCGACTGGAACAGGCCGTAACTCATGCCGCGGTTCCAGAGCATTGTGAGATCAAAGGGCCCGGGCAGCACGATCCGGCCGCAGGGCTCCATCCGGTCCAGGCAGCCAAGCGCGTTGAAGCGCGGCTCCCCGAGCACAAGCCACTTGGTCCATTGATCCAGCACCAGAACGACGGGCACCACGAAGAATGGCCAGGCAGAAGATAACGCCAGTTTCATGGGGCTGAGATTGCAGACCGCGCCGGGGGGATCAAGCGTTTGTGTGCAGGTTGGCGGCCCCTAAAGGGCCGCCTTGTCCCACGCCTTCACGGCCAGCGCGTCCCGAGGGGTGATGTCCGGAAAGCCGGGCAGCGCGGTTGCGGGGTCGAAGTATTTCCAGCTGCGGCGGCATTTGACGCCGGGCGCCATCTTCGGGACGACCCAGATACCGGGCGAATCGTCGAGCGTGAAGGCGCCGGCCGGGCCGCATGCGCCCTGCACGAGGGCGGCGCCGGAGGTTATGAACAGGTCGGCAGCATCTTCGCCGGCGAAGGCGTCGAGGAGCGCCTTGTCGCTGACGATGACTTCGGGCGCGGCTTCCAGCGAGGCGCCGATGCGTTTTTCGCGGCGTTCGACTTCGAGGGCGCCGGTGACGACGCGGCGGACCAGGAAGATCTTCTCCCAACGTGCGGCGAGGGCCGCATCACGCCAGGTGGCGGGGGTTTCCGGGAAGAGCTTGAGGTGGACCGACTCGGCCGAGCCCTTCAGGTGGCTTTCGCCGAAGGCTTCATCCGTCGTGAACGGCATTACCGGGGCGAGCCAGCAGAGCAGGCGTTCAATCACGGCGGCCATCACCGTGCGCACGGCGCGGCGGCGGTTTCCGTATGCGGAGGTTTCGGCGTCCCAGGCTTTCGCGGCGGCGAAGGACGGATCGCAATAGAGCGCGTCCTTTCGGATATCGAAATAGACAGCCGAGAGTTCGACGTTCACGAAGTTGACGATGGCGGTCATCACGCGCTTGAAGTCGAACACCTTGAAGGCGGCGCGCACTTCACCGTCGAGTTCGGCGAGGCGGTGGAGGATCAAGCGTTCGAGGCCGGGCATGTCCTTGGCGTCGATGGCTTCAGCGGGCGTGTAGCCGTCCAGAGCGCCGAGCATGTAGCGCAGCGTATTGCGGAGTTTGCGGTAGGTCTCGACCGTGCCCTTGATGATCTCGTCGGAGATGCGGGTGTCATCCCAATAGTCAGCGGAGGCCGTCCAGAGGCGGAGGATCTCGATACCGTGCTGTTTCTGGAACTCATCCGGTTCGATCGTGTTGCCGATCGATTTCGACATCTTCTTGCCATCGGCGTCGACCACCATGCCGTGGGTGACGACCTGCTTGTATGGCGCCATGCCGCGCGTGGCGCAGCTTTCCAGAAGCGAGGACTGGAACCAGCCGCGGTGCTGGTCGGAGCCTTCCATGTAGACGTCCGCCTGCCCCGTGGCATTGTCGATGATGCCGCGCTTGCGCAGAGCAAAGGCATGCGTCGTGCCGGAATCGAACCAGACGTCGAGGACGTCGGTGACCTTTTCCCAGCCTTCCGGCGAGACGCCGGTGCCGGCGAAGAAATCTGCGTCAGGCGCGGCGAACCATCCGTCCACGCCGGTTCTCCCGATAGCGGCCTTGATGTTCGTGTTGAGCTTGTCGGCCTGCTCGCGCGGCAATGCGGCGGTGTGCGGCTCGCCTTTTGCGTTGACGAACAGCGTAATCGGCACGCCCCAGTTGCGCTGGCGCGAGATCAGCCAGTCAGGCCGGCTCTCAACCATGGCGGAGAGACGGTTGCGGCCTGTCGGCGGGAAGAACTCGGTGTCGGCGATGGCCTTCATCGCGAGTTCGCGCAGCGTCTTGCCGGCATGCACCGGCTTGTCCATCGCGATAAACCATTGCGGCGTGGCGCGGCGGATGACCGGTGCCTTGGAGCGCCAGGAGTGGGCATCGCGGATCGTCGTGATGCCGCGGGCGAGGAGGTTGCCGCTCTCGGCGAGGAGGCGGATGACTTCGTTGTTCGCCTTGCCCGCCTCGCCGCGCTTCTTGCCGGACGTGACGATGATGTCGAGGCCCTTGAGAGGTTCGGGCACATCGTCCGTATAGCGACCATCGGGATCGACGATCTGGCGGATCTCCTGCGCCGTGTGGCCGGTGGCGAGCCAGACGTTGAAGTCATCCTCGCCGTGCGCAGGCGCGGTGTGTACGAAGCCGGTGCCGGCGTCGTCGGTGACGTGATCACCGGCGAGCATCGCGATAGCATGCTGGAAGAAAGGTGAAAGCGCATGGAGCGGATGCTGAAGCACCGAGCCTGCCGGATTTGCATCGGAGAGCCGGTTGAACGCTTTCGCCTTTGCAGAAGCAAGCACGTCAGCGGCCAGCTTGTCTGCCACAACGATCCTGTCGCCGGCTTTCACGTAGGGCGCAAAGCCGAGTTCGGCTTGCGTCGTCACTTCAGTCACTTCGTAGAGACCGTAAGCGATTTGCGGATTGAAACTAACGGCCTGGTTTGCCGGAATGGTCCACGGCGTCGTGGTCCAGATCACAACCTGATGATCTGCGTCCTTTACCGGAAACTTCACCCACACCACCGGCACTTTCCGGTCGTGGTATTCCACTTCGGCTTCGGCGAGCGCGGTGCGTTCAACCGGGCTCCACATGATGGGCTTGGCGCCGCGCACGAGGCCGCCTTTCATGGCCATGTCGAGGAATTCGGAGACGATCATCGCCTCGCTCTCGAAGGCCATGGTGAGGTAGGGGTTATCCCATTCCCCCTCGATGCCGAGGCTGCGGAATTCCTTGCCCTGCACCTTCACCCAATGCTCGGCGTAGGCGCGGCAGGCGGCGCGGAACTCGCCTGCAGGCACGCTGTCCTTCGGACGGTTCTTCGAGCGGAACTCCTCCTCCACCTTCCATTCGATCGGCAGGCCGTGGCAGTCCCAGCCCGGCAGGTAGGAGGCATCGAAGCCCTGCATCTGGTGCGAGCGGACGATGATGTCCTTGATGATCTTGTTGAGCGCCGTGCCGAGGTGGATGTGGCCGTTGGCGTAGGGCGGGCCGTCATGCAGGATGAAGGGCGGGCGGCCTTCGGCGGTCTCGCGCAGCTTGCCGTAGAGGCCCATCGCGTCCCAGCGCCTGATCCATTCGGGCTCGGCCTTGGGCAGGCCGGCGCGCATCGGGAATTCAGTTTTGGGCAGGAACAGCGTCTCGCGGTAGTCGCGTTCAGTCGCAGCAGTATCGGTCATCTTGGGTCAGGTCTTCGTCAGCGGATAACGGGAGTGGGCGGGCGGCCTCAGGCCAAACGGGCTTACCCGGCCACGGCTGAACAAAGGGTTCAGCCGGCGGCCGGGCCGCTAATTCGAATTGCCTGAATCGCCAAGAAATATGTCATCGGCGCAGCGGTTATCACGCCCGAACGGGGCCTGTCACCCCTTGCGGGGCGGGTGGCTACCACTCGTCGGCGTTAAAGTCGTCATAAAGTGCGTCATCGACGTCCAGTGGTGCGTAGTCGCCGGCCTGCCAGACATAATCGGCGACCTGCGGGGCAATCGCCAGCAGGTTCAGGAGGTTGTCCTTGATGTTGCGGACGGTCATGCCGCTATCGAGGATGACATAGCGGGTGATGCCCACGGTCGGTGACTTGCCGTCCGTACCATCGGGTGAATACCAGGCGGAAGTGGCGGCCCACATCAGGTTGGCCGCATTGATGCGCTCCAGCGTTTCCTGCCCGTCGGCGTCGTAGCGGACCTGCATGTTGATGCCGAGGCAGTCGTCCGAATACTCGGTCTCGCAGGCTACGCCCAGCAGGTTGAAGATCAGGCCGGTGGTGGGGTCCGTCGCCCGGACCGACACGGGGCCGTCATCGCCCGTGCTCATGACTGTGTGACCTTCCTCGACGAGGATGGTCTCCAGGTCCTGCAGGCTGACGGATTTGACGACTTTTGAGTCGTCTGCAAATGCGTGCCCGGCCAGAGCGACGAGAAGTCCCAGAGATGTCAGAGTGCGGCGCATGATTTGTCCTCCCCGCGCTTGTTCAACGCCAAGAACATCCTCCCGTTTTGCGGCCTTGTGAAGGGCGGCGAAGCGGCCAGATTGCGGAAACTTCATGTTTCAGCCAGGCGTAGCGAGAATTGCGCGCGCCTCGGCTGAGTCGATATGCATCTGGGCGACCATCAGGTCGAGGCTGTCGAAGCGCTTCTCCGGGCGCAGGTAGGCGACCAGCTGGACTTCCAGCCGCTTGCCGTAGATATCGCCTTTGAAATCAAAGATATGGGTTTCCAGCAAAGGATCGCGCAGGCCGGTGGTCGGGGTGCGGCCGAAATTGGCGACGCCGGCGCGCCAGTCCGCCTCGCCTTCGATCCGGGCGCGGACGGCATAGACGCCGTGCCTGGGATGGATCAGTTCACCGAGCTGCAGGTTTGCGGTCGGAAATCCGAGCTTGCGGCCGTTCTGCTCGCCGGATTCCACGGTTCCGTCGGCGGTCCACGGGCTGCCCAGCATTTCGGCGGCCAGGTCCGGCTCGCCGGCCATCAGGGCCTGGCGGATCGCGGTGGAGGAGGCCTTCGCACCCCTGCCCTCAACTTCCTCGACAATCGTGACCCCGAAACCGAGCGCCCGGCCGAGGCTGGACAGGCGCTGGGCATGGCCCATCCGGCCGCGCCCGAAACGGAAATCGAAACCGACCGAAATGTGGGAGGCACCGAGCCCGTCGACGAGGACGTTGCGCACGAAGCCTTCGTCCGTCATCGCGGCCATCTCGCCGTTAAACGGCAGTTCGAAGACAGTGCTGGCGCCGGCGGCCAGGATCGCGGCGTTGCGGCGTTCGGGGCGGAAAATGCGGAAGGGCGGATCGCCCGGGCGGAAATAGGCGCGGGGCGGCGGCTCGAAGGTGGCGACCGAGAACTTGCCATGCCCGGCGACGCGGGCGGCTTCCATCACCGCCTTGTGGCCGGCATGCAGCCCGTCAAAATTGCCAAGCGCGATCGAGGCGCCGCGCGCGCTCTGGGGCAGTCCGCGATACTCCGCGAAGACAGCCATCAGGCCCCCCGGCTGGGGGCCACCACTTCGGCTTCGCCTGTGATCACGCGCTTGCCTTCGACGAGGCATTCGACTTTCAGGGTAACGCGGTTGCCGCGGTCCTGCTTGTCGGCGACCTCGGCGCGCACGGTGACGACATCGCCGATATGGACAGGGCGTTTGAAGCGCATCGACAGGCCGACGAAGATGGCGCCCGGGCCCGGCAGGTTGTTGCCGAGGATGCCGGAGATATAGCTGGCGGTCAGGGCGCCGTGGGCGATGCGCTTGCCGAAGATCGTGGTGGCGGCGAACTCGTCCGACATGTGCAGCGGGTTGAAGTCGCCGGAGACTTCGGCAAAGCGCTGGATGTCGTTCTCG
>CALGEF010000444.1 GCA_937881755.1 uncultured Acidobacteriota bacterium | reverse complement strand
CCTTGGCTTCGACCGCGCTCTTGGTCGCGCTATGCGCTCGGGACGACGCAAGATCGAGGGCGAGGCGCTTGTCCGCGCCATGGTCTTCAACCGCTTGTGCGATCCCACCAGCAAATTGGGCTGCTTACGCTGGCTGGACACCGTGGCTATGCCTGACATGCCCGCCAAGGTCGAACATCAGCATCTCCTACGGGCTATGGATGCGTTGATGGACAATGTTGATCGCGTAGAAGCTGAACTGGCCAAGCAAATCCGGCCTCTCTTGGATCGTGATCTGACCATGGTGTTCTACGACCTGACTACCGTGCGCATCCACGGAGAAGGCAAGGTCGAACAAGACATTCGTGCCTTTGGCATGAACAAAGAAACCGGCAGCATTGCCCGCCAATTTGTCTTGGGCGTTGTGCAAACCGCCGAGGGCCTACCGCTGATGCACACCGTGCATCCGGGCAATGTGGCCGAAACCAAGACATTGCAGGCCATGCTGTCCACCGTTTTGGAGCGCTTCCCTATCGAACGGGTGATCCTGGTGGCGGACCGTGGGCTCTTGAGCCTTGATAATATCGACGCATTGACCCGTCTTGCTGAACAGGGAGGGCGCACCCTGGAGTTCATCCTCGCGCTGCCCGCACGCCGCTACAGTGATCTGGTTGAGACCTTCAAGAACATGACGTTTGAAGATGGGCTGGCTGAAGATCGTTTTGCCGGTCACCGCCTGATCGTTGCCCATGATCCTGAACGGGCCGTTGAACAAGGTGACCGACGTCGTGCGCGCATCGCCGAGTTAGAGGCGATGGCCGAAAAGATGACTGAAAAGATCAAAGTGCAAGACGAGGGCAAAGTCACCAGAGGACGCCGCGCCTCAGATCGCGGTGCATACAGCCGCTTTACCCGAGCTGTTGCCGAGGCCGAGATGACGCGCTTCCTCAAGGCTGATCTCTACGCCGACGACTTCAGCTGGTCGTTAGATGACGATGCCATTGCTGATGCGGAACTCTTCGACGGCAAGCTGGCGCTGATCACCAACGCCCCTGACCTCAGCCCTGCTGACGCGGTCGCACGCTACAAGGGTCTCGCGGACATCGAACGTGGCTTTCGCGTTCTGAAATCGGATATCGAGATCGCGCCGGTGCATCACCGGCTGCCCGATCGCATCCGCGCTCACGCCATGATCTGTTTCCTCGCGCTCGTCCTCTATCGCGTCATGCGCATGCGCCTGAAGGCCAAGGGTCACAGCGCAAGCCCGCGCACCGCACTCGATTTGCTCGAACGCATTCAACAGCACGTCGCCCGCATCGGCCCTGCCACCAAGACAACCCTCACCCGACAGCAACCGGAACAACTGGACCTCTTCGACGCTCTGAACTTGAAAACACCCAACTGAAACGGCCATGTTGTGGCAAAAGTGGGTATCCCACTTCAACAATATCAATCGCTTACGCGTTTAGCTGTTGAAGTTGGCACACTACACGACTCCCAACCGTAACTGCCTCCTGATGGCGATTTTCGTACCTATGATTGGTATGGCTTCGTCGGTTCTGAGACGACGGCGGAGCTTGTCTTATGGAATCCTTGGCTTCTGAGGCAAAAGGGAGCCGCTGCCCAGCACCGCAAACTGCGGGGCAGCGGCGGGGGTGGCGTCGTGCGGAGCTTGGTCTTGCAGGACCGCGGTCGAGTTTGACGAGCCCCCGTCTTTTCTAACGACCTGAACGGATACGTGGGCTACGGGCCCGAACGACAAGCAAAGGTGGAAAGAAAAGATGGCCAAAGATACCATCGGCATCGACGTCTCGAAAGACCGCTTGGACATTTTCTGGCACTCCCGGGGGGAAGCGCGGAGCCTGCCCAATAGCGGGGAAGGCTTCGGCCAGTTGTGCGACTGGCTTGGAGAGGAGGAAGGCGTCCTCATCGTCTTTGAGGCGACCGGCGCATATCATCGTGGTCTGGAGCGGCATCTCAGCCTGGCAGGGCTGCACTTCATCAAGGTCAATCCGAAGCAAGCGCGGCGATTTGCACAGGCGATCGGTCGACTGGCAAAGACCGATAGCGTCGATGCCAGGATGCTGGCGCGCATGGGTGTAGTTCTCGATCTGGCTCCTCAAGCAATCGAAGGCGAAGATGTTCATGATCTCAAGGAGTTACTGACTGCACGCCGCGCATTGGTCAAAGATCAGGTGACGGCGAAGACGCGGCTCGCCACCGCGCTGAATCCGCTCGTGCGAGAACAGCTCTGTCGGCGCATTGATGACATTGGCGCCGACATCGAGTCGCTCGATGAAGCCATCGCGCAAATCGCCAAGCAGCG
>CALGEF010000443.1 GCA_937881755.1 uncultured Acidobacteriota bacterium | reverse complement strand
CGTGCGATGCAGGCGCGCGCCCTTGTTCAGCGTGAATTCGACCAGCGCCGCAGACAGCGCGGCGCCGCCCAGATGGCTTTCCGAGACATGAAGCTCCGCCCCCGGACGAAGCAGGAAGACGATCCGTGACGCATTGATCGCGCCCGGACCTTCAAACACCATGTGCAGATGCACCGGCGCCCCGGCGCCGACTTCCACCAGCAGCGTCCCCGGCGTCTTGCCGCCCGACAGCGCGGCCGCCAGCGCGCCAAGCGGCGCATCCTCGGCCCCGCCCATCGCCTGCACATCGTCCTTTGCCAGAAGGCGCAGCCCCGCAGGCAACGAGGTGGGGGCAGTGTAGCGCGCCGGCGTGAAGCGCAACGTGGCCACCCCGTCCCGCACCAGCGGATCGCGCGCAGGCGCTGTCTTCGGCGCGTCCAGCGAAGTCACCGCAGCCCTGAAGTCCGTCCAGCGCCAGCCTTCAATGCGCCGCCCGGGCAGGCCGGTCTGCGCAAACGCCTCGAACAACCTCTCCCGCCGCGCATCCGCCTTCAGCGCGGCAAAGCGCGCGACGAGTTCCAGTTCGGCAATCGTCGGATTACGGATCAGGTCTTTGAGGTCGGGGCTCACACAGCCTCCGCCAGCACGCCGTCATAGCCTTCAGCTTCCAGCCGGTGCGCCAGCTCCGGCCCGCCCGTCCTGATGATGCGGCCCCTGGCGAGCACGTGCACCTTGTCCGGTTTGATATAGTCCAGCAGGCGCTGGTAGTGCGTGATCACCAGCATGCCCCGGTCCGGGGCGCGCAAGGCGTTGACGCCTTCAGCGACGGTGCGGAGCGCATCGATATCGAGCCCGGAATCGGTCTCGTCCAGCACCATGAAGCGCGGCTCCAGCATCATCATCTGGTAGATCTCGAGCCGCTTCTTCTCGCCGCCGGAGAAGCCGACATTC
Organism: uncultured Acidobacteriota bacterium; assembly: GCA_937881755.1. Taxonomy (GTDB): domain Bacteria; phylum Pseudomonadota; class Alphaproteobacteria; order Caulobacterales; family Hyphomonadaceae; genus Hyphomonas. The sequence goes on along the minus strand of CALGEF010000443.1, from coordinate 1,877 downwards.
ACCGGGCGCTTCAGCATCTCGGGATCAAGGCTCAGCACCCTGGCAATCTCGCGGGACTTCTTGATGAAGTCGGGCGCCGAAATCTCCGTCTCGCCTCGCGCCTTGCGCTGCGCGTTCATCGCGGTGCGCACAAAGGTCATCACCGGCACGCCGGGAATCTCCACCGGATACTGGAAAGAAAGGAACAGGCCGGCGGCCGCGCGCGCTTCCGGCTCGAGGGCGAGAATGTCCGCGCCGTTCAGCGTCGCACTGCCGCCGGTGACGGCGTAGCCTTCACGCCCTGTGAGCACATAGGACAACGTGGATTTTCCCGCGCCGTTCGGGCCCATAACCGCGTGGACTTCGCCGGTGGGAACCGCCAGCGACAGGGCGTTGAGGATGGTTTTCGCATCCTCGCCTTCGCCGACAGTGGCCGTCAGGTTTTCAATCTTCAACATGCCCGGGATGTAGGGCGCCCCGGCGGGATTTGAAAGCACAAAGCGGAGTTTGCCGCAGCCGCAATACGGGTTTCCCCGTATTTCAGGCGGCCACAGCCATCTGCGGCGCCAGATATACGGCGACGCAGATCACGGCCAGGGCGGCGCGTTCTTTCAAGATGGCTTCCTCTGAACGGCTCGCCGCGGCCGCTTCGGGAGGGCATGCAGCAAGGACCGGGCCGGATCAGCCCGGGAGGGCGGGCACGGCCTGGCAGAAGGGCGCCGGGTCAACGCCTTCGGCGACCCTGATAACCTCGCAAGGCGGCTGCGTCAGGGGCGCCTCGCCCGGTTCGGGGTCTGCCCGGTTAACCACGCCGGCAACTTCCTCGAGCGCGCCATGGGTGACGCGGAAATACCCTGTTTCCCATTCTGCGGCGCTGGAGCGTCCCGAAGCGGCAATAAAACCCTCAGGCGTGCGTCCGATACTGACACCGCCCAGTTCGCCGGCACGGACAAACCGGCCGTCAGCGCCCTGGAGCCAGAGCGCGTAAGACGTGTTCACGTTCCCGGTCATCAGCGGAACCATCAGGTCGGGCAGTCCGTCCGCGGTCAGGTCCTCAACATAGGGGTAGTTGAAAGCGTAAAGCGCCGTTTCTTCGATGACCTGAAGCGACAGGCCGCCGGCGCCCCGCGTCTCGACACGTATCTGGCCCGCCGGGCCTTCGCCGCTTTCAATCATCGGCGTCGAAGTCACAACGAGGCTCGGCTTTCCTTCGCCAAGTGATATCCGGCAGGGCGCCAGCTCCGGCTGCATGCCGCCATAACCCGCGGATGCCTGCGTGCAGGTGTCCATGCCCATGAGCCGTTCGAGTGCGGCCTGCACTGCCACACCTTCCGGAGCCGGCCCTTCGGGCGCCTCGGGCGTGCAGCCTGCCGCCAGCAACAGAGCGAGCCCGGCCGTTCCCGTTTTCAGGCTCATCCGACACTTCCCTCAAGGCTCACTTCCAGAAGTTTCTGCGCCTCGACAGCAAATTCCATTGGCAGTTCCTGCAACACGTCGCGCACGAAACCATTGACGAGCAGCGCCACAGCCTGCTCCTCGCCGATGCCGCGCTGGCGCACGTAGAACAGCTGGTCCTCCGAAAGCTTCGTCGTCGTCGCCTCATGCTCCAGCTGCGCATCGGCGCGGCGGTTCTCGATATAGGGCACGGTATGGGCGCCGCAGCGGTCGCCGATCAGCAGGCTGTCGCACTGCGTGAAATTGCGCGCGCCTTCCGCCTTCTTGTGGATCGAGACCAGGCCGCGATAGGTGTTGTCGGACTTGCCCGCCGAAATGCCCTTGGAGATGATCCGGCTCTTCGTGCGCTTGCCGAGATGGATCATCTTGGTGCCGGTATCGGCCTGCTGGCGGCCATTGGTCACTGCGATCGAATAGAACTCGCCAACGCTGTCATCGCCGCG
>CALGEF010000442.1 GCA_937881755.1 uncultured Acidobacteriota bacterium | reverse complement strand
AGGACGTGTTCTACCTGCGTCCGCGCCGGGTTACCCAGATTGCCCGCTCGACAGACGCTGACCCCGCAACCGGCTTCGGGCCTGCGAGCTAGGCTGGTGAAGATTCAACGGCAGCGGGCTCATTCCTGACCGTCAGCAGTACCGCAAGACCGAGGAAAAACAGGACCGCGATGGCCGACATGCCGATACGCTGATCACCTGACATGCGGGTGAAATACTCGATCATCATGGGACCAATCCAGACGGTTACCGTTCCTGCAATGGCGAAAAGACCGAAGAACTCCCCGCGCATATTTGGCGGCGCGACATGTATCAGCATTGAGCGGCTTGAAGAGATATTTGCGGTGGCAAAGACGGCGATCAACGCCCCTTGCGCCAGATAGATAAGATCCGACGACCCCGAGAAGAATGGCCAATCATTCAGTTTGACGTTCGGCAACAACCCGAAGAACGAAGAGTCGCGCGTGATCGACAGTCCGAGAAACAAAATCAGCACAATTGCGGCGAGTTCAACGACCAATGCGTTCTTCGGCCCAAGGCGTTGATCCAGCCACCCGCCGAAAACGCCGCCGATCACGGCCCAGGCTGACGCCCAGATTGCATAGATTGTCAGCTCGATCAGTCCCCATCCAAGGAACAGGCTGACATACACGGCGCCCATCGTCAGCAGCGCAAACATGCCGTCTGCGTAAATTGTTCGCGCTATCAGAAACTTGAACGCTTCACGGTGGTGCGCCGCGCGTTTGATGGTTCGCAGCACACCCTTCGCGCCTTCGGTAATCGCGGTCACCGGCGAGGTGCCCTTTATCCCTGTGTCGCGCGAATGCAGGAAGAAGTACCACATCGACAGGATCATCCAGACAGCGCAGATCGGCCCGGCGATGCGGAACTGTTCGTACCTGGTGGTATCAATTCCGAAAAAGGGCTCCTCGGCGGGCCACCCAATCGCATCCGGCAAGGCGAAGAAGAAAACGATGCCGACGAACATGACGGTCGCCGCCGCGTTCCCGAGCGCGAGTCCCAATCCGGATACCGCTGGCAAGGCTGATGGCGCCGCCGCATCGGGGAGCATCGAATTATGGGCCACCTCGCTATAGCTGTAGCAGACATATGCAGTGATCAGCAGCGCCATGACAGCGCCGGTCGACAGGCCTTCCGGACCAGGGATTGCCCACCAGAGTGACATGCTCACCAAAGTGATCAGCGACAAGCAAAGGAGCAGCAATGGCTTGCGGCGCAGCCCCCGATCAAAGGCAGCGCCCAGAAACGGCGCGGTCAAGGCCGCGATATAACCGGCCGTCTTGGAAAGGTTGGCGACCATCGCCTGCCCTTCTGCGCCTGCGGCCCGTTGGGCCTCCTCGGGGCTTAGACCTTCCAGCTTCCCGCTTGCAAGAATATCGGCGCCGACAATGTCGCGCGCAAAATAGGGGGCAAAGACATAGATGACGATCAGAATGTAATAGGGATTCCGGGCGGCCTCGAACCAGGCCCAGGCGAAGCCTGTCTTCCCGAGCGCGCCGCCCTCACCTGGCGCTATACCCCGCGCCGAACCTGCAGACGCGTCGAGCACCACATTCGCCATTCGAGATCCTCCCGGCGCAAGTACCTGCGCTCATCACGCCGAGACTATCCGTTCGCAGGGAAAGGGGAAGCGGATTTGCTCATGACCGCGCGTCAGCCCCGGATCGCCGCCGTCTTTACCTTGCAGGGCTGCTAAAGCTTGCCGGCGAGTTCGCCCGCATATTTCGTGATGTCGCCTGCCCCGAGGCACACGATCATGGCGCCCGGGCCCGCAAGCGGACGCACCGCGTCCGCAAGACCGGCAAGTCCAGACAAGGCAATGGCGCTCTTGTGCCCGTGGCGGCGGATCGAATTGACCAGCGCCTCGCTGGTAATCCCCGGGATCGGCGTCTCGCCCGCTTCATAGACCGGCGCGACCAGCACATGATCGGCAGCGTCGAAGCAGGTAGAGAACTCCTCGAACAGGTCCTTCAGACGGGAGTACCGGTGCGGCTGGCACACGGCGATCAGCGTGCCTTTGCCCTGCATCGCGCGGCCTGCCTTCAGCACGGCGGCGATCTCGACCGGGTGGTGGCCGTAGTCGTCGATGATCTTCACCGCCGGCTCGCCTGCTACCGGCGCCCAGTCTCCGACCGGGGTGAAGCGCCGCTTCACCCCGCCGAACTTCGCCAGCGCGGCGCGCATCTGCGCATCAGTTGCACCAAGCTCCAGCGCCACCGCGATGGCGGCGAGCGAGTTCTGCACATTGTGCTCGCCTGCCATCGGCAGCGAGAAATCCCTGATCAGGCGCACATCGGTGCCAGGCGCGCGCCGGATCTCGACATCGAAATGCGCGCCGCTGAGATCCGTGCGCAGGTTGGTGGCCCGCACATCGGCCTGCAGGTTGAACCCGTACGTGATGCGGCGCCGGTCGGTGACGCGCGCCGCGAGTGCCTGCACCTCAGGATGGTCCGTACACAGAACGGCAAAACCATAGAAAGGCAGGTTCTCGACGAACGTGTCGAAGGCTTCGCGCAGCCGGTCCATGGTGCCATAATGGTCCATGTGCTCAGGATCTATATTGGTGACGATGGCGCAGGTGGGATGCAGCTTGGCAAAGGTGCCGTCACTCTCGTCGCTCTCGACGACCATCCAGTCGCTCTCGCCTGCCTTATAGTTCGAGCCATAGGCATGGATGATCCCGCCATTAATGACGGTCGGGTCAATCCCCGCCCCGTCGAGCAGGCAGGCGACCAGCGAGGTCGTGGTCGTCTTGCCATGCGTGCCTGCTATGCAGACCGTGTATTTCAGCCGCGTGATCTCAGCCAGCATGTTGGCCCGCCGCACGACCGGAATCCCCGCGGCGCGGGCGGCGCGCACTTCGGGATTGTCGCGCCTGATCGCGGACGAGATGATCACCGTTCCCGCGCCCGCCACGTTCTCCGGCTGGTGGCCGATGAACACCTTCACGCCGCGCGCACGCAGGCGCTCCACGTTGGCGCTGTCGGCGACGTCCGAGCCCTGCACCTGGTAGCCCATGGTGAGCATCACGTCCGCGATGCCGGACATGCCGATACCGCCGATGCCGACAATATGCGCGGGGCCTACGGTAAACGGTGTGGGAGACGTCATGGACGGGATCGGAGCTCCTGGATGGGCCGGCGCGGCAGGGACATCATCAGACCGGCAATGGCCGCCAAAAGCATCCCGCCAATGATCAGCGTCAGCAGGCTTTCGGGCACAGGGCCTCTGGCGAAAGTGTCTGCGGCGCCCTGACCCAGGGCCTGCGTATCACAAAAGAACGACATCCAGAAAATGCCGACGGTGAAGCCCCAGGCAGCGGAAAGAAGGCGCGACGACCCCTGGCTAAAGGTGCGCAGCCCGCCCCAGACCAGAGCGCCCGCTGCGACGACGTCAAGGATCCAGAAAGGCCAGGCCTGCCAGTTGCCCCAATTGCGCACGATTTCG
>CALGEF010000441.1 GCA_937881755.1 uncultured Acidobacteriota bacterium | reverse complement strand
ACAGGGTTCTATATCTTGTGGAGCCGTTTTGACCTCGCGATGCCACTCGCAAGTGCTGGCTGCATCGCTTATGTGCTGTAGCCATGGATACGATTCCCAAAGCCGATCAAGCTCGCACCCTGCGCCAGTACGGCGCCTTCAACGGCCTCGGCCTGTGGACGCTTTACCAGCGGGAGGTGGGGCGGTTCCTGAAGGTCTGGATGCAGACGGTGTTTGCGCCAGTTGTGACGACGCTGCTGTTCATGACGGTATTCAAGCTCGCGTTCGGGGACCGGGGGCAGCTGACCGGCGACTTCGAAGCCTTGCGCTACAATGACTTCCTGGCGCCCGGCCTGATCATGATGGCGATCCTGCAGAACGCCTTCGCCAATACCAGCTCCAGCCTCGTGCAGGCGAAGTTTAACTCGACCCATGTGGACTTCCTGATGCCGCCGCTCTCGCCCTTGGAGCTGACGCTCGCTTTCCTCGGCGGCGCGGTCACCCGCGCGCTGCTTATCGCGCTGATCTGCGGCGTCGCGATCCAGCTTTCCGGCCTCGCCAACCTGCCCATCCGCCACATCTGGCCGATCCTCTGGTTCGCGCTCACCAGCGCCGTGATCCTCGGCGCCCTCGGCATCGCCGGCGGCATCTGGGCCGACAAGTTCGACCACCTCGCCGCCGTCACCAACTTCGTCATCGTGCCGCTGACTTTTCTCTCCGGCACGTTCTACGACGTGAAGGTGATGGTCGAGCCGTTTGAAGCCATCACCCATCTCAATCCGATTTTCTACATGATCGACGGCTATCGTTACGGCCATATCGGCGTCGCCAACGGATCGCTGCAAATCGGTGTGATCTATACAGGATTGCTCGCTCTCGGCTCGACCTTCGGTGTCTGGGCGATGTTCCGGAACGGCTACAAGCTGAAGGCCTGAGGCCAGGCGCAATCTCTCTAATCGTGCGATCTGCTCATTTTCCGCCACATTTCGGCGTCATCCGGCTTGGGGGGGAAGGTAAAAATGCCCCCGGTCAGCGGTGATGGAGAACCCATATGAAGTTCACGAAATTCCTTTCTGGCGGGCTGTTGCTTGCCGCGTTGAGTGTTTCCGCGTGCATGAACATTCCGAACGAGATGACCGTTGCGGAGTATTGCGCCAACCCGAAGAAGGCGGACGAAAACGTTTGCCGCCTGAAAGTCGAGATCGATGGCACGTCCACCGCGCTCGCCTCGACCGATATGCGACTGGCCGATGCCCTGAAGCTGACGGCCGACGCCCAGGCCACGGCAGACTCGGCCAAGGCCGATGCCGCCGCCGCGATGGCGAAAGCCGAAGCGGCGCTGGCCGACACGATGGTCTGCGAGACCACCACCGTGCAGAAAAGCAGCGTCGGCTCCTGCCGCGAAGGCTATACGCTGACCAGCTGCAACCAGACGCGCTACACCTACCGCGCCGGGGGCCCCTCGATCCTGCGCGAGATCAACGACCAGCAATGCCGCTTCAACGACCGGGTCCTCGAGATGCAGGTGCGCTGCTGCGGCACGGCGAGCTCAGTCCCGCAACCGGCTGACTCGCTGGTTGAAGGCGAAGAGGCCGCCCCGGTCGAAGCCCCGGCCAAAGAGCCTGAAGTGACGATGGCGCCCGTCTCGCCGTAAGCCTTTCTCCCGCCCGGGAGTCCGAAAACCGCCCACACAAGCGTGCGGGCGGTTTTTTCACGGGCGGAGTCCTCCGGGATTCTCATAGCGAAGAAATATTCACGCACCTGAGAAGGGATTCCGGCGGCATTGGGCGGCCTGGAGCGGAGGCGGCGGGGAGTGGCAGGGGGCGCGCTGGCGGAAATCCACGCGTTGAAGCCGGAGATGACGGCCGAGAAGCTGGCGAAACATCACACTGATGCGATCGGCGACCTCAGCGAGGCGGAATACGGCGCCCGGAAGGCCGGGTACTGGGGCTTGCGGGTAACGATGGAGAGCCACCTGGCGCGTTGCGCCGTGGGCTTTTCACAGCGAAGAAAGGCGCGGTGCCTTTTGAGGGGCGCCGCGCCTTCCATGGCGTTTCGAATCGGGCTACCGATTACTAGTGCTAGCACTCGGCGACGCTCTTCGGAGACACCGGGTTTTTTTCCGGCCCACTGACGTGGCCCTTCCATCACCCTTCCGCATCTGGACGTTCGCCCTGGCAGGCGCACGCTCCTTATTGCGTTGCCTTGGGCCTGTTCGCAGCCGGGGGGCCGCTTGCAGTTCAAGGACTTTGGCCGCTTTTCCCGCCCATCTCTGGCGCTTCACCATTGGTCGCACTTGGTTGATCCGTGCCCTTGCGGGCGCAGTTCTTCTTCATGCTCCCTGATGGAGCTTTCGGGCTCTTGGCCACCGTAGTTCGGGTTCGCGCCCCGGTTACGGCGTACGGCTCCCATCTCGCGGGTCTAGCTCCCGCTGCCATGGGCCATCGCCTGTTTTTATCCCGTGCGTCCTGCCTGGCCTTTTGCGCGCCCGGTCTCCCGGCTTTGCTCCTGGCCCGGCCCTCTTCATGGGGGCGATGGGCTCGCCTTCGCTCCACTTTGCGGGTTGTCTCCCGCCGGGATTTCGTTGGCTTGACGTAACGATCTCACCATTTCTGGTGTGAGTCGAGAGGGTGATTCGCTTTTCGGGGGATAAATTTCACAGATTTAAGACGGGGTGTGGAATTGGTGCGGTGCAGCAGGGGAAATGGTCCGTAGACGGACTATTTCGGTGCCCATTCGAACAGGTCCATCGTCTCGTCGCCGGGGCGTTTGCCGCGGAGGCGGTCGAAGCAGGGGTGGGGGATCAGGCGGCCGGAGGGGAGAATTTCGCTGATGGCGGTGCCGCCGTGCCGGGGGCGGGAGACGCGGATGGCGGCGCTGCAATGGGGGCAGCGCTCGTCCCAGCCCTGGCGCGGCAGGGACTCGGCGGTGTCGGGGAGGTAATAGACCGTGGCGGCGACCCTGGAGCGCTCCGGCGCGCCGCTGGCATTGCGGAAATGTTCCTTGCGGTGAATCCACATCCGGGGGCTCTCCTTCGCGTTGGGGCCAGGGATGGCAGGCAGGGGTTAAGGTTGCGTGAGATGCAGGGTGGGATGTCATCCCGCCGCTCCTGATGCCGCCAGCCAGGGCGGGCGCAATCTGATCCCGCCCTGCGCTGCGCGAAACTTCGCCGGCTTAGTCTATCCAGGCAGTTCGCCCGGATATCCGAGCTTAAGCCGGTCATGAATAGCCACGGGCTTTTCCAGTTCGCGGGGGTCAAAAGTTCTCTGGTCCGCATTCAGGAACTGGCGGGAAATCGTACCCGCTATCGGATATTGCTCGTATCCTTCGTAGCGAGTGGACGCATTGCTGAGCCAGCGTGAGTGCCTCTGGAAACCAGGGCGTCAAACCAATCCGGTTCATTGGCAAATCAGGCCCTGATCCGGGCAATAAGATCAGCGCCTGACGGCATTCAGAACGGCGCTGAAGTGCACGTACCGATAACAAACACAGAGTTTCGGACCTTTGTGGACATTGCACCCCAATTCCGAAAGTTCGTGAGCCGGCAATCAAATCCCCAGATCCTGCTCTCTCAGCCGTTTCAGCTCATCCCTGAGCCTGGCGGCGTCTTCAAATTCCAGGTTCGCCGCCGCTTCGCGCATCTGTTTTTCGACGCTGGCGATGACGGCTTTCAGATTGTGGCCGGATTCGCCCGAAAGGGGCAGGGGTTTTGCTTCGGTTACACCGCGTTCGCGGGCGCGGCGGGAGCGGCTGGCGGAGGGTTTGTCTCCGAGTTCGCCGAGGATGTCGGAGACGTCGCGGATGATGGTGGTCGGCGTGATGGCGTGTTCGAGGTTATAGGCGTGCTGTTTCTCGCGGCGGCGGCGGGTCTCCTCCATCGCGCGCTCCATCGAGCCGGTGATCCGGTCCGCATAGAGAACGACGCGGGCCTCCGAGTTGCGGGCGGCGCGGCCGATGGTCTGCACGAGGGAGGTCTCCGAACGCAGGAAGCCTTCCTTGTCGGCGTCCAGAATGCCGACGAAGGCGCATTCCGGGATGTCGAGGCCTTCGCGAAGGAGGTTGATGCCGACGAGGACGTCGAAGACGCCCAGACGTAAGTCGCGGATAATCTCGATGCGCTCGATCGTGTCGATGTCGGAGTGCATGTAGCGCACGCGCACGCCGTTCTCGTGCAGGAAATCGGTCAGGTTTTCTGCCATCTTCTTCGTCAGGGTCGTGATCAATGAGCGAAAGCCGGCAGCGGCGACGGTCTTCACTTCGGCCATTACGTCATCGACCTGGTTGGCGCCGTCCGTCGAGACGGGGCGGACCTCGACGGGCGGGTCGATCAGGCCCGTGGGCCGGATGACCTGCTCGGTGAAGACACCGCCGGTGCGCTCCAGCTCCCACTTGCCCGGGGTGGCGGAGACGTGGACAGTCTGCGGGCGCATCGCGTCCCATTCCTCGAACTTGAGGGGGCGGTTGTCGATGCAGGAGGGCAGGCGAAAGCCGTATTCGGCGAGCGTGGACTTGCGGCTGAAGTCACCTTTGAACATAGCGCCGATCTGCGGGATCGTCTGGTGGGACTCGTCGGTGAAGACGAGGGCGTTCTGGGGCAGGTATTCGAACAGTGTTGGCGGCGGCTCGCCGGGCTTGCGGCCGGTGAGGTAGCGGGAATAGTTTTCGATGCCGTTGCACGAGCCGGTGGCGGCCATCATCTCGATATCATACTGGCAGCGCTGGGCGATGCGCTGGGCCTCGATGAGTTTGCCGTGCTTTTCGAAATGCGCGATCGTGGCCTTCAGTTCCTGCTTGATGGATTCCACCGCCTGCGTGAGCGTCGGCCGCGGGGTCACGTAGTGGCTGTTCGCATAAATCTTGATGGCAGGCAGCTTCTGCAGTGTACGGCCGGTCAGCGGATCGAACTCGACGATGGATTCCAGTTCGTCGCCGAAGAAGGAGAGCTTCCAGGCGCGGTCCTCGTAGTGGGCAGGGAAGATGTCGAGCACGTCGCCCTTGAGGCGGAAGGTGCCGCGGCCGAAGGCGACATCGTTGCGGGTATACTGGTTGGCGACGAGGCGCTCGGCGACGGCGCGCGGGTCGATGCGTTCGCAGGCGCTGAGGGTGAAGGTCATCGAGGTGTAGGATTCGACCGAGCCGATACCATAGAGGCAGGAGACCGAGGCGACGATGATGACGTCGTCGCGCTCGAGGATGGAGCGGGTGGCGGAGTGGCGCATCCGGTCTATGGCTTCGTTGATCGAGCTTTCCTTCTCGATATAAAGGTCTGCACGCGGAACATAGGCCTCGGGCTGGTAATAGTCGTAATAGGAGACGAAATACTCGACCGCATTGTCCGGGAAGAAGGATTTGAACTCGCCGTAGAGCTGGGCGGCGAGGGTCTTGTTGGGGGCCAGGATGAGTGCGGGGCGCTGCGTCGCCTCGATGATCTTGGCCATGGTGAAGGTCTTCCCCGTTCCGGTCGCGCCGAGGAGGACCTGGTCGCGTTCGCCGGAGGCGATGCCGCCCACGAGTTCGGGGATGGCGGTGCGCTGGTCGCCGGCGGGCTGGTAGTCCGCCTGCACGCGGAAGCGGCGCCCGCCCTCGAGCTTGACCCAGGCGCGGTCCGGCCGGTGGGGCGTCCACTGGTCGGAAGCCAGAGCGCCGGCAGCGTCCATCGCGAAACCGTCAAAGCTGAAGGCAGCGGAGGCGTCGGCGACGCCGCGGGCGGGGGGGCGGGGGGGGCGGGCCATTGTCGCGGGATATGGGCGGTGGGTAGGGCTGTGTCCAGAGTATTCCGGTTTTGTTCGCTGTATGGCGTTAGCTCCTTGCGCCCCGGCGGCGAAGGCCGGGGCAGGCTTGTGGACGCGCTCGCCATTCTGGGGAGGGGCAGGCAGGCGCCGGACCGGGCCGCGCAAGTCTGTCCCGCCCTGCCCTGCCCCTGGGCCGGCTTCTTCGGTTTGCTCCATCAGCGCCGCCGTGGCGGCGCGAGGCGTCGGCCATTTCGGGGATCCATCTGGGGGTTAATCCGATGATCCACTTTAGTTTTTGACAGCTTGTTACCCGGCGCGCTTCTCAGGCCTGTTGCAGCGGCGTCAGGGGCGCGCGCTTTGGCGGCCGGCGGGGCGCCATTCGATGAAATTTCAAGGGTCCGGGAAACCGTAACTTGATCCCTGTGTGTCAGAACGAGCCGCAACGATGTGGCAGGAGGCGCGTCAGCGTCCGTCCACGGATAAGACGTGAAGGGTGATAGAATGGCCAAGACAATCCTCGTGATTGATGATGATCCGACCCAGCGCCGTCTGCTGCAGGCCGCCGTGGAGAAAGCAGGCTTTGCCTGCCGTACGGCGCCGGATGGCGAGACCGGGATCGCGATGTCCTGCGATGCGCGCGAGGCGATTGACGTGGTTCTTCTGGACCTGACGATGCCGGGGCTTTCCGGCATGGAGACGCTGGACAAGCTGGCCGAGCGCCGGGCCGAGCTGCCGGTGATCATGCTGACCGCGACCAGCGGGATCGACACGATCGTGCAGTCGATGCGGCGCGGCGCGGTAGATTTCATTGTCAAGCCGGCCAACCCTGAGCGCGTAGTCGTCAGTATCCGGAACGCCCTCAAGATGCAGAGCCTGACCGGCGAAGTGAAGCGCCTGTCGCGCAAGGCCGAAGGCGGTATGAAGTTCGACGACATGATCGCCTCGGCGCCGTCGATGCGCGGCGTCCTTCGCATGGCGGAGCGGGCGGCGACATCGGATATTCCGGTATTGATCCTCGGCGAGAGCGGTGTCGGTAAAGAGGTGATGGCGCGCTGCATCCAGGGCGTCTCGGCCCGCGCGGGCAAACCGTTTGTGACGGTGAACTGCGGCGCGATCCCGGAAAACCTCGTCGAGTCGATCCTGTTCGGCCACGAGAAAGGCGCCTTCACCGGCGCCGTGTCAAAATCTCTGGGAAAGTTCGTCGAGGCCGATGGCGGTACGCTGTTCCTCGATGAGGTCGGCGAGCTGCCGCTCGACGCGCAGGTGAAACTCCTCCGTGTCTTGCAGGAAGGCGAGGTCGACGCGGTCGGCTCACGCCGTCCGACTAAAGTTGATGTGCGGATTATCTCGGCGACGAACCGTGATCTCGCCGGCCAGGTGAAGGCCGGCACGTTCCGTGAGGACCTGTTCTACCGTCTCAACGTGTTCCCGCTCGACATGCCCGCGCTGAAGCATCGGCGCGAAGACATCCCGGCGCTGGTCGAGCATTTCATTGTCCGCTTCAATGCGAGCGAGGGCGCGAAAGTGACCGGCGCTGCGCCGGACACGATGAAGATGCTCCACGCCTATGAATGGCCAGGCAATGTGCGCCAGCTCGAGAACGCTGTCTTCCGCGCGGTCGTGCTGTGTGATGGCGATCTGCTGCGCCCGCAGGATTTCCCGCAGATCTCCGGCCAGATGCCGGATGTAACCAGTCTGCCATCGGTACCGGACGGACGCAGCGCGCTGCTGGTGGCCGCGAATGATCTTGGTCCGGTGGATACGTCAAGTCCCCTGGCGATCAAGGACAAGGACGGCGAATTACGCAGCCTGCAGGATATTGAACGTGACCTTCTTCAGTATGCGATCGAATTCTATGACGGCCACATGAGCGAAGTCTCGCGCCGTCTCGGTATTGGCCGCTCGACGCTGTACCGTAAGGTGCGCGAGTACGATCTCGACGTGCGCGGCGAACGCGAAGCGGGCTAGAGCTTTGGCGGTTTTCCAAGGTCGTAGGACATGGCGACGTTGCAGCGGGCGTAGCGCTTGCCGTAGCGCTCCATGATCGCGGCGTCGTGGACGAAGCCGGCCTTCTCGTAGAGGTGAACGGCGGCAGCGCACTTCGTGTTGGTCAGCAGGAAGAGTTCGCCGATCGGCATCTGGCGGGCGCGATTGAGCACGCGGTGCAACAGGAACTCGCCGGCCTTCAGGCCGCGGGCAGAAGCGCGCACACCCATCTTGGTCAGCTCGAAACTGCTGCCGTCAACCGGCATCAGTGCGCAGGTGCCGACGATGCCTAGGGGGCCCGCTTCGACGAACAGGATTTCGCCGCCCCGGTCGAGGATCATTGCCTTCGGGTTCTCGATGATCTTGAGGTCGTTGGCTTCCAGCGTGAACATGTCTTCGACCCATTCGCGGGTGATCGCGCCGAACTCCGGCGCAAGGCGCTCGTCATATTCCACGAGGCGGAGCGGCGGCAGGCCGCTGGTGGCGGTAATCTCGTCCTGGATGCGAAGGTGCAGCGGGCGGGCCTGGAGGCTGTCTTCGAGGCGTGTGATCTGTGAGAGGATGTCCGTGTCCGGACCATCGCAGAGGGCCTGCGCAGCGCGGCGCACGTGGGGCCACATGTCGTGTTTCATTTCTGCGATCAGTGCTTCGCCTTTGGCCGTGAGGCGGATCTGCCTCTGGCGATTGTCGCCTTTCACAGGCACAGCGCAGGTGAGGCCGAGGGCCTGCAGGCTGTTGTGGATGCGGGTGACGGCGGGCTGGCTGATGCCGACGGCTTCAACGGCTTCGGTCACGCTCATCGGGCCATAAGTGGTCAGTGCGGCGAGCAAGGGGAAGTGCGTCGCCTGGACCGGGATGCCCCGGTCGACGAAGGCCTTCGTGGCGTCCGCCTGCATGCGCTCGGCGAGGCGTTTCAGCCGGCTGCCAAGGGCGAGATAACCCATCTCCGCCAGAACATCGCGCGCCATGCTATCCTTCTCCACTTCTAATATTTGATATATAACATGTTATGTTTAAGGGGTGTCAAGGCTGGGTGGCGGAGTGAGCCGGCAACGGCGTGTGTGTCAGACGCGCGCGTTGGCCGCGTCGGCGGGGAGCGGTTTGGCCATGTGCGTCAGCACGAGACCGGCTGCCGCCACCGGCAGCATGATCCAGTAGAGGCGCGACTGGGCTTCGATGCCGCCCGGGGCGAAGGCGTCATAAGCGAGACCGGCGACGATGCTGGTGACTGCCATGATCGGGCCGAAGATCAGCGCGCCGTTGACGGCGTAGGACATCGGCAGCTTGTCTTCGGGGAGCGCCGCCTGCAGGAAGCGCATCGCGGCGATATGGGTCACCGCGAAGGTCAGCGCGTGCAGCAGCTGCCGGGCGTAGACAGCTTCGACGGGGAGCACGAAGCCCGCCATCGTCCAGCGCAGCAGGGATCCGGCGCCGCCGATCCAGAGCAGGGTTTGAGGTGTCAGGCCGCCGAGCAGGCGGGCGGAGAACAGCAGCAGCAGGATCTCGGCGCCGACCCCGGTGGCCCAGAGGGCGCCGATATGGCCGCCGCCGATGCCCTGCGCGATCCAGATGTTGGAGGCGAAGGCGTAGTAGGCGCCGTGCGTCGCCTGGATGAGGGCAGCGGCGAGGATGAAGATGAAGACGCCTTCGATGCGAAACAGCGCGAAGCCTTCGCGGAAAGTGGACGCGATCGTGCGTTTCGGGATCGCCTGGCGCGCGCCCTGCTGCGTGAAGAGCGGGGCGATGGTGGCCATCGCGGCGGTGATCACGAGATAGAGGAGGATCCAGTCCGGACCGAAGGCGCCAAGGATCGCGCCGCCTGCAAGATTGGCGATCACAAAGGCGAGGGAGACGATGGCGCGGCCCTGCCCGTAATCCGGGCTGCCGCCGCGCGTGCCGTAGACGAGGATCGCCTCGAACAAGGGCCCGGCAACGTTGAGGGCGCTGTAAATGAGGATGCAGAGCAGGAAATCTGCTGCGCGGGGCGAGGCCGGGAAGAGCAGCGCATAGCCAGCGAAGCTGACCGCCATGGACACAGCGAGGGTGGCGCGCAGGCCGCGGTCCTGCGCGATGCCGGCGGTAAGCGGCCCGGCGACGATGCGGATGATCATGGCGATGGTGGCAGCGCCTGCGATCTCGGCGCCGGACATGCCGGCGACCTTCTCCACCCAGACCGGCAGGTAGGGCAGGTTCGCGCCCATCACCAAATGCACGCAGCTGGCCGCCAGGGTCGCTCGCCAGGAGGCGCTGAGCTTCATCTGTGATCGTGCCCCCGAAGCGTTCCCTGTATTCCGGCCTCTTATGCCGGAGCCGGGCGACGCCGGAAGCCCCCGGCGGAGATAAATCCGGGGTGTGGCTGCCGGGACGCGCGCAGGTCCGTCAGGCGTGAAGGGTGGCGCGGGGCTTGAGGTGTTCGCGCACCAGTTCGCCCAGCTGACGGGCCTCGGCGGCGCGGGGGCTGCCGGCTTTCCAGGCGATGCCGATCTGGCGGCCGATGATCGGGGTGACGAAGGCGCGCACAGCGACGTCCGGTCCCAGCGCAAGACCGTTGTCAGCGGCAAGGCGGGGGATCAACGAGACGCCGAGGCCGCCGGCGACCATGTTGACGAGCGTGCCGAGCGAGGTGGCCGCAACCTGCTCGCGCCCCGGCCCGGCTTTCAGGCGGCAGACCGACAGCGCGTGTTCGCGCAGGCAGTGTCCGTCTTCGAGAAGGAGGAGGTCGGTATCTTTCAAGTCCTCCGGGGACAGGCCGTTCTTGCGGGCGAGGGGATGACCGGCGGGCGCAGCGAGCAGGAACTCGTCGTCGAACAGCGTCATCGTCTCGATGCCGGGAACATCATAGGGAAGGGCGATGAAGGCTGCGTCGAGGGTGCGGGCCTTGAGCTGGTCGATCAGACGGCTGGTGCGGTCCTCGTTGAGGTAAAGCTTAAGGTCCGGGTACTTTTTGGTCAGCACACTGACGGTCTGGGGCAGCACAAACGGCGCAATGGTAGGTATGGCGCCCAGGTTGAACGGGCCCGAAAAGATCTCTCCGGCTGTGGTGACGGCCTGGACGAGGGCGTGGGCATCGGCGAGCAAGGCCGAGGCGCGGGCGGCGGCGATTTCGCCGGCATGCGTAAGGGTGGCGCCGCGCGACTCGCGCTCGGCGAGCGAGACGCCGAACAGGTCTTCGAGTTCCTTGATTCCGGCCGAGAGGGTGGGCTGGGTGACATGGCAGGCTTCTGCGGCGCGGGAAAACGAACCGGTTTCGCCCAGGGCGACGAGAAACTGGAGCTGACGGAGTGTCGGAAGAATCATAGAATCCTTCTATGTCAAACTAAGGAATAATCAATTTTTCTTATCAGGCCGCCGGCAGTAGTTTGATTTCACAAGATGCCATCCGGCTCTGGAGCCGCTTCGATCCTCCCCCTTTCGAATGCGCATACGCTCCGGGGCCGGAGGGTTTTGCCCTTGAAACCCAACAAGCACCAGGACTTGCGCTCACGGACGATCCGTTTGCGCAGCCTGGGAGCGCGCAGCGCGCACGGCGCCCGGGAATTGAGTAACCGACATGGCGGTCCGGTTAGGTTCTGTACCCCTTCCGGTAGACGCAACGCTTCCGGAGCGACTGATGCGGCCTCGCAACACACGAACCCAAGACCCGGAAAAGGCGCAGGAATTTTCTCGACTATTACGCGAACCCATGCGCCGTCTTCACCGGGTTGCGACAATGGGCGTGCTTTGTTCCCTTATTGGACTTGTGTGGAAATCCCGATTTGGCCCGGCTGCCCATTGAGGCCCATACCAGCCCATGATAGTCCACGTTAAGACTTGGTTTACCCATGGCGGGGTTGAGGCAAATCCAGAACAGGACGGGCGGGTGTTTTATTCCACCTATGAGGGCGCTATTGACGCAAAAGGGCGGGTTTCGATCCCGGCACCCTATCGCGCCGCGCTGGGTGGAAACTCCCGTGTTTTCATCTGGATGGCGCCGGACGGATCCGGCGCTCTGGAAGGCGGCGGCGAAGCATTGATGGAACTTTATGCCGAGACGCTGGCCGAGCTGCCGCTGCAATCGCCTGTCCGCGAAGCCTTCGTGACGTCGGTCATTGCGGGATCGGCCGACCTCAAGATCGATGATACCGGGCGCATCAAGCTGCCGGACGAGTTTTGCGAAGCAGCGGGTATTTCCGGGCGTATCCGGTTCACCGGCGCGATCGAGAGCTTCAAGATATGGGACCCTGCCCGGTTCGACGCGCACCGCGCCAGACAGAACGCCATTGCGCAGCAGCCGGCCACGCTGGACGTGTTCCATGAGGCCTACCGCGAAGTGCGCCGCCGGCGCACGGCCTCCTCGCGCGGGGAGGCTGGATGATGGCGGCCCGGACAGGAACCCGCTCGCCGGCTGCGCCCGGCCACCTGCCCGTCATGCTGGCCGAGGTGCTGCAGACGCTGGCGCCGGAGGACGGCGACGTCATCGCGGACGGCACGTTCGGCGGCGGCGGCTATGCGCGCGCCATCCTCATGGCCGCAAACTGTTCCGTCCTCGGAATCGACCGTGATCTCGATGCCATCGTGCGGGCAGAGGCGCTGGCAGCGGAATTTCCGCGGCTGGTGCCTCTGCTTGGGCGGTTCGGTGACATGGATACGCTGCTGGCGCAGGCCGGCCATCCGAAGGTCGATGGGGTGGTCCTGGACATCGGTGTCTCCAGCTTCCAGATCGACGAGGCGGGGCGCGGCTTTTCCTTTATGAAGGACGGCCCGCTTGACATGCGGATGGGCGCGGCCGGGCCGTCGGCGGCGGATGTCGTCAACCGTATGGCCGAGCGCGACCTCGCAAACATCATCTTCCGGCTGGGCGAGGAGCGAAATGCGCGCCGGATTGCCCGGTCGATTGCCGAGCGCAGGGTGTCTCAACCCTTTGAAACAACAGCGGATCTGGCGGCGCTGGTGGAAGTGGCCGTGGGTGGGCGGCGCGGCGCGCGGACCCATCCGGCGACCCATACCTTCCAGGCGATCCGGATGTACGTGAACAACGAGCTGGGCGAACTGGCGAGCGGACTGCGGGCCGCAGAGGCGGTTCTGAAGCCGGGCGGGCGGCTGGTGGTGGTGACGTTCCACTCGCTGGAAGACCGGCTGGTCAAGCAATGGCTGCGCGAGCGGACAGGCGGGGTTCCGGCCGGATCGCGGCATGTGCCCCTGCTCGCCAGGCCGCGCCCGCCGAGCTTCGAGCAGATTACAAACAAGGCGCTGCAACCATCTGAAAAGGAAGTGGAAACCAATCCGCGCGCACGGTCTGCACGACTGCGGGCGGCGGTGCGGACCGATGCCGCCGCCTTTGCCGGTCCGGCGGATGATGGAATGGACCTGCCGCCGATTACTGAGCTGGAGGCCTCCTCATGAGCCGGCGTGCATTTTTCTTCGGGCTGCTTGTCGCCGCCCTTCTCGTTTTCAGCCTGTACCGGGCCAAGTATGGCGCGCGTGATACCGCCGCCGAACTGATGGCGGTCGAGGCGCAGATCGAACAGGCGCAAAAGGAAAAGGCGTTGCTCGAAACCGAGCTGGCGCACATGAGCCGGCGCGACTGGATCGAGGAATACGCCCGCAAGGAGCTGGGCATGGCGCCGCCGAAGGCCGACCAGATGGCGTATGAGGACGATCTTGACGATGTCGTCGGGCCTCCGGCGGACGGTCTTGCGCCGGCATTTGATCCGCAGGCGGAAGAGCCCGTGCCCGAGGCGGCGGAGGCCGCGCCATGAGCGAAGCTTCGCGCGACCGGACGCGGCTCGCCGGGCTCGTGCTCTGCGGATTGTTCGTCGTCATGGCCGGGCGGAGCGGATACCTGGCGCTATCCGGCGCGCCGGATGAAGGCCCCAGGATCGCTGCAACACCGGCGGCGCCGAAAGTGCTGCGTGCCGAAATCCTGGACCGCAACGGCGAGCTGCTCGCCACCTCGGTCGAAACCTCGTCGCTCTGGGTCAATCCAAGCCTGATCTGGGATGCGAACGAAGTACATGCCGGTCTCGTGAAGATGTTTCCCGAACTGGCCAGCAGCAATCTCAAGGAACGGCTTTCGGACACGTCGAAACAGTTCGTCTGGGTCAAGCGCGGGCTGACGCCGCGCCAGCGTGAAGCGGTGATGGACCTGCGGCTGGAAGGCCTCGGGTTCCGGACCGAAACGCGGCGCGCCTATCCGCTGGGCGAACTCGCGGGCCACGTGCTCGGCCAGGTCAATGTGGACGGCAAGGGGATCGCTGGGATCGAGCGCTCGTTTGATGAAGCGCTCGTGGCCGGCACGGCGCCGGTGCGCCTGACGCTCGACATTGAGGCGCAGACGGCGCTCGAGCGCGAGCTGGCGGCGGCGGCGGATGATTATGACATCGAGGGCGCGGCGGCGATCCTTATGGAGACGCACACAGGCGAAGTGCTGGCGATGGCCAGCTGGCCGGCGTTCGACCCCAACCGCGCGGCGGAGATTCCGGCAGCAGACCCGTCCCGGCTCAATCGCGCGATCGGCGCGGTCTATGAGCTCGGCTCGGTGTTCAAGCCGCTCACGCTGGCGGCTGCACTGGAAGCGGGCGTTGTGCGCCCGAATGACCAATTCGATGTCAGCGCGCCGGTTCTGGTCGGCCGCTTCGAAGTGAAGGACACGCACAGGTTTGCAGCGTCTGCCAACCTGA
Organism: uncultured Acidobacteriota bacterium; assembly: GCA_937881755.1. GTDB lineage: Bacteria > Pseudomonadota > Alphaproteobacteria > Caulobacterales > Hyphomonadaceae > Hyphomonas. Next base: position 455 of record CALGEF010000441.1, on the reverse strand, counting down.
CCGAGATCATCGTTGAAAGTTCCAATATCGGCACCGTGCATGTGGCTCGGGAACTCGGCGTGCGCCGGCAGGGCGCCTTCCTCAGGGAGGCCGGCCTGATGCAGCGGGCGGCAATCGAGCTGCCGGGCAGCGAGGCGCCGCTGGTGCCTGCCAATCTGGACGAAGTGACCGCTGCGACGATCTCATATGGGCACGGAATTTCCGTCTCGCCGCTGGCGTTCCTCGCAGCCTTCGCCGCGCTGGGAAATGGCGGCGAGATGGCGCCGCCGACGATCGTGTCCGACCCGCAGCGCAAGGTCGAGCCGGTGCGTTTGATGTCGGCGATCACCGCCGAGATCGTGACGCGCATGATGCGCGAGTCAGTGATCCGCGGATCGGGGGTCAGCGCTGAAGTCGCGGGCTACCGGGTCGCGGGCAAGACCGGCACCGACGAGAAGCCGGTTGCCGGCGGCTAT
>CALGEF010000440.1 GCA_937881755.1 uncultured Acidobacteriota bacterium | reverse complement strand
GGGTCGCGGGGCCATGCTGGCAAGCGCCCGGGCAAGCTGTGCCTCCATTCCGGTCTGGGTCAGACCGATCAGGATGAGCGCCCGGCCTGCCTCTTCAGTATGGATGGTCACCTGACCGGTCGTCAGTGGCTCGAAACCGGAGGCCAGGAAGTCATTACGCACCCTGTCTCCTTCGGCTTTCGGCAGGAACCTGGGGCTCAGGCTGACCCCGGCCGAGATGTCGATCGTCTGGCCCAGGCGTTCGGTCGCTGCCTTCAGTGAAACATTGTCCCGGAAAGCTATGATCATGCTGAACCCGTCCGGCCCGATCAGCACCAGCCGGCCATCGGATGTGGGATGTTCGCGCCAGCCTTGAGGAATGGTCAGGACCGGGGGCACAAAAATATCCCCGGACAAGGACGAAAATGCCGCGCGCCCTTGATCCAGGCGTTCGCCCGTTCCGGTCTGCGCCAGGCCAGTGGCAGCCGGACCGAGCAGGATCAGGGCTGCCAGGCAGGCTGAACGGGGGTAAAAGGCTATCGGCATCAGGCAGATCCCTCCTGGCCTGTGAACTGGCAGGTCCGGCGAACAGGTCAACCAGCAAGAACCGGGCCATGCGCCTGATCTCTGAAAGCACCTGCGGATCGGTCAACCTGCGGGCGGTATTGACCTGCCTGCTATCCGTTGCCGAAGCGGAACGCTGTCACGAACCGGCGTTATAACGCTCTCCCCCCCCCTGCGCTGAGGCGCCGCGGGCCGTATCTGCCATCCGGGGCGCGGCCCATATCGGCGATGAAGGGCTGGGACCGGTTTTTCTGCCGCCAGCGCGAGGTGACGAAAGACCGGCCCTGCGCCGCGGCGCCGGAGGCGATGGGGACGCTGGAACTTTCGCCCTCTGGCATTGCGCACATGGGGCGTCTGTCCGACCGGCTGGAGAAGCTGGCAGGCCGGCGGATCGCGCCGGTCTCGGAACGGGTGGCGGACGACATACGTCATCGATGATTTCCGGACCTGTTTCGTCATCGAGAGTTTCGAGGCGTTGCCGGAGGCCTGCTGCCGGCATTTCGGGAACGCCGGTGCCGAGGTAAGGGACGAGCCGGATTTCGAGGGCCGCGCGGCAGTGTCAGGGGACCGTGTGACGACGCGCGGCGCCCGTGCCTGATTCTGGAGCGGGCGGAAGAGCCCGCAAGCTCTGAACACGCGGCGTCGCTGACGTTTTGCCGGCTTCGGCGACTTGCGCCGCCTGATCAGTCACGGTGGCCGATGATGGCGCCGGTGGCGATCAGATCGGACAGAAGGGCCAGTGTGGCTTTGCCGGAAGATGAGAAAGGATCAAGTTCCGCGCGCTTGAAGTATTTCAGGAGCATCGACGGGTTGAGCTTGGTGATGTTCACCTGCGCCATGGTCCAGTTACCGAACTGGCGCACCTCGATCTCTTCGTAGATCAGAAGGCGCACCTGCTGGTGGCGCTGATCACGCACGATCGCGTTGAAGAGGTCGCAGACTTCGTCGCGCCCTCCCTCGATGACCTGAATGAAGAGATCCTCGGAGACGCACAGCAGGCCCGTGATGCCGAGCGCCGGATTGTTCTTGCGCGACTGTTCAAGGATGCTGTTCAAGGATGCTGTTCACGAAAGCGCCGCTGAGCGGCTCGAGGGGGCGGCTGGCGTAGAGGCAGCGAACGAGCATGGGAGGCCTTACCTTTTGTTGTTCAGGAGGGCGAGGAATTCGCTGCGCAGGATATGATCCTTGAGGAAAGAGCCCCGCATAACGCTGTTTATCATCTTGGTCCCGTCGTCCTTCACACCGCGCCAGTGCATGCAGAAGTGATCCGCTTCCATGACGACAGCAAGACCGTCCGGGCGGACCTTGTTCATCAGCACTTCGGCCATTTGCGTGATGGCCTCTTCCTGGATCTGCGGACGCGACATCACCCATTCAGCAAGGCGCGAATACTTCGACAAGCCGATCAGGTTGGAGTGTTCGTTGGGCATGATCCCGATCCAGAGCCGGCCCATGATCGGGCAGAAGTGATGGCTGCAGGCGCTGCGCACCTTGATCGGGCCAACGATCATCAGCTCATTGAGGGAGGACGCGTTCGGAAACTCCGTCACGGCAGGCGCCTCGACATACCTGCCGCTGAACACCTCCGTCAGGTACATCTTGGCGACGCGCCGGGCAGTATCCTGGGTGTTATGATCGCTTTCGGTGTCGATCACGAGGCTTTCGAGCACGCCTTTGAACTTCGCCTCGACCTCTGCAAGCAACTCTTCGAGTTCGCCGGGCTTCAGGAAGGCCGAGATGTTGTCATTGGCATGAAACCGCTTCCTGGCGCTCTGGATACGCGCCCGTATTCTCGACGAGGCAGCCTCCTTTGGCACAGATTTCGGCGTCTTCGGTTTATCG
>CALGEF010000439.1 GCA_937881755.1 uncultured Acidobacteriota bacterium | reverse complement strand
TGTCGAGACATTCTTGCAAAACGTTCGGAATGAAATCAGGTGTCCATCCCTGAATCGGATGCGGCTCAAAGCTTGGGTGACCCCCAGCAGGCCCACCATCCGAGCTGCGCGACTGCGCAATGCCGCTGCCAACCAGTTGGGCGTTTGCGGGTTCGGTCAGGATAATCCGCGTCTCTGGCCGCTCTTTGCGCAGGACACGCGCAAGCCCGGTCACCGTTCCGCCGGTGCCATAGCCGGACACCACATAGTCCAGCCGGTCTCCCGCAAAGTCGCCGATGATCTCACGCGCGGTGGTGGATTCATGGATGTCGGCATTCGCAGAGGTTTCAAACTGGCGGGCCAGAAACCAGCCGTGCTTTTCGGCCAGTTCGGCAGCCTTCATGTACATGCCCGTGCCTTTCTGAGCGCGCGGGGTCAACACCACCTTTGCGCCCAGCATCCGCATCAGCCGGCGCCGCTCAACCGAAAAGCTGTCGGCCATCGTCACGACCAGTGGATAGCCTTTTTGCGCGCAAACCATTGCGAGCCCGATGCCAGTGTTGCCGCTGGTCGCTTCCACCACAGTCTGCCCTGGCTTCAAGGTGCCGTCGCGCTCTGCCGCTTCGATGATGTTCAACGCCAGCCGGTCCTTGATTGACGCCGCCGGATTGAACGATTCTACTTTTACGTAAACCCGTACCCCATTCGGTGCGAGATTGTTGATCCGCACCACTGGCGTATCACCAACTGTGTCCAGAATGCTGTCGTAGAGCATTCCGCGCCCCTTGGTTGAGCGTATGGTCTTGGCATTCATGTGTTGGCTCCCCGGTTTCGGATTAGCGAGGCCCGATGCCCCGCTTTTTTCCAAATGTCGCGCTTTTCGCCGGGGTATGCTTGATTGAGTTCTGAAGATTTCATGTAGAAAGCTGCAATTTTGCGGTATCGTGTCGCATGGCGTGGATTTTTGGTGACTTCCGACTTGACCCCGAACGGTTTGAGCTGTCCTGCGGTGCAGAGTTGGTGCGGCTGGAGCCGCAGGTTCTTGCGCTTCTTTGTCTCCTTGTACGCCACCACGACAGAATGGTGACCAAGGACGAGATCGTCGAAAAGATCTGGCACGGGCAGAGTGTGTCGGACGCCAGCATTTCCAGCCGCATCCGGTCGGCGCGGCAGGCGGTGGGCGACGATGGTCATCATCAGACGACAATCCGGACAGTGCATGGAAGAGGCTTTCGTTTCGTAGCTGAGGTTGTGGAAACCGCTCCCGCACAGGCCGCCAAAGCAACCGCCCCCCCGGAAACAAACAGTCCGTTAACAGGAAGGCCCTCGATTGCCATTCTGCCGTTTCGACCATTGGCGATGACCCCCGAGCTTGCCATTCTTGCGGATGCAATCCCGTATGAGATCATTCAGGCATTGTCGCGTCTTCGCTGGCTGGCGGTGATCGCGCGTGGGTCGTCGTTCCGGTTCCGCAAGCCTGACCCGGACCTAGAACTTATCGCAACCGCACTTGGTGCCCGCTATGTCCTGTCCGGGATCATCGAAGCCAATGTAAGTAGGCTGGCCGTCACGCTCGAACTTTCCGACGCCAGCACCAACGAGGTGATCTGGGGTGATCGGATTAACGCCCCGCTTGATGCAGTCGACGATCTTCGCAGCCGCGTGGTCGAACATCTCGTCACGGCGCTGGACGTTTACATTCCTCTGAACGAGGCCCGAAGCTCACAAATGGCCGCGCTTGAGACGCTGGATGCCTGGGCCAATTATCACTTGGGGCTGCAACACCTTTATCGCTTTACCACCAACGACAATCAACGGGCAAAGGGCCTCTTCGAACGGGCAGTGATGCTGGACCCGCATTTTGCGCGCGCGCATGCGGGTCTCTCTTTCACAAGCTTTCTTGAGGCCTTTCTTCACCTTGGGCCTCATTTGAAAGAGGCAACGCGCGCCGCGCGCCATCACGCCGAAAGAGGGTTGGAATTGGACTCGCTGGATCCTTTTGCCAACTTCACCATGGGCCGTTCGCATTGGTTGACCGATGACCTTGACGCGGCAGCGGAATGGCTTGCCCGGGCCACCACGCTGAACCCCAACTATGCGCAGGGATTTTATTCTTCAGCCATGACGTCGATGCTGACCGGAAACTTGGCCGCGACTGAGGTCGGACTGGACACAGCGTTGCAGCTTAGCCCGCTGGACCCGTTGCTATACGGCATGCACGGGGTCAGGTCGCAAATGTTCATTCAGTCCGGCGACTATGCCGCGGCTGCCCGCTGGGGCGACCGGGCGGCCGCAACGCCCGGTGCACACTACCTGATCGCCATGATAGCAATGGTTGCAAATGGGCTGGCAGGGCGTCACGACACAGCCGCACGCTGGCGACAGACGGTCCGCCAGCGCAAGCCAGATGCCAGTGCTGCGCATTACTTTGCCTCCTTTCCGACCCGCGATATCGTATCCAGATCGCTGATCGCAGACGAGTTGTGCCGCCATGGCTTCTGATCCAGCGCTTGGTATCCATCGTCGAATGCTGTGGGATGCATGAATGGCCTGTCTTGTGAAGCTGCACTGCAGCATTTGGACTTCCTGCCGATGACAGCTTTAGGCCGTGAACTCCCTTGGCCCAAAAATGAAAACACGCCGCCGCTGGCCACAAAGCAGGGACTTTAATTCCTTGGTATATCGAGTTTGTTACTACAAACGCAGCGTCGGCAACAGTTGCCTGGATGTAATCCGAAACCCAACAAAACCAGCGTGGAAACATATGAATAGTAGTATGGGGTGTTTATACTACTTTTGGACGTAAAAAAA
>CALGEF010000438.1 GCA_937881755.1 uncultured Acidobacteriota bacterium | reverse complement strand
CGCGCTGTCGATTGAGATCTTAAGGCCCATGCTCCACTTGGGATGCGCCGCCGCCTGGGCCGGCGTTGCCCGCGCCATGTCCTCCAGCGACGCCGTCCGGAACGGGCCGCCCGACGCTGTCAGCGTCAGTTTGTCGAGCGAGCGTCCGTCCCCTATGCACTGGAAGATCGCGCTATGCTCGGAATCCACCGGCAGGATCGAAATCCTGGCCCTCGCCGCGGCATCGATCAGGATGCTGCCGGCGCACACGATACTCTCCTTGTTGGCGAGGGCCAGGTGATTGCCTGCCTTGACCGCCGCCATGGTGGACTTCAGTCCCGCCGCACCGACAATCGCCGCCAGGAACCGGTCGCAGGGCCGCTGGGCCGCTTCCACCATTGCCGATTCGCCAGCGGCCGCTTCAATCCCGCTCCCCGCAAGGCGCGCCCGGAGTTCCGGCAGCCTGGCCTCGTCCGCGATCACTGCGATTTGCGGCCGGATATCCAGCGCCTGCGCGGCAAGGGCCTGCGCGTTCTGACCGGACGCAATGGCGACGACCTCAAACCGCGGCTCATCCCGGTTCGCATGCCGGATGACCTCGATGGCGGACCTGCCAACGGAACCGGTAGATCCAAAAATGGAGACGCGCCGAATACCTGTCATGGTTCAGAGCCCTAGCAGGCGGGGAACGGCCGGAACACTCAGAAAAGTCAAACTTGCGAAGATGCTGACGGCCCCAAGCCCGTCGACCCGGTCGAGCAGGCCGCCATGACCTGGCAGGATCGTGCCGGAATCCTTGACCTTGAACCGCCGTTTCAGCCCGCTCTCAAACAGGTCGCCCGCCTGGGCGCTCACGGAGATCAGCATCCCGGCAATCATCCACGCCAGTATCCCGGCGCCCTGCCAGCCCGCCGCCACATACCCGCAAAAGGCGCAGGCGAGCACCGCTGCGACAGCGCCGCTCCAGGTCTTGTTCGGGCTCTCCCTGGGCAGGAGCCGGGGCCCTCTCATCATCCTTCCAAAGAAGTAGGCCGCCGCGTCAGAGGCCCAGACGAGTGACATGAAGTACATCGCCGCGAGCCGGCCCTCCCAGGGCCCTTCCCTTAATGTGTAGAGGCCGAAGACCATCGCGAAAACGTAGACGACGCCAAACCCGCCCGAGATCCTGGCCTCTGGCGTCCGCGCGGACGTCCATACGGCCAGCACCGCAGACGCGGCAAAAACGGCGAGGGAAACGATAAAACCCGGTAAAGCGAGGCTGAGGCCGAACAATGCCGCGAGAGCCGCCAGCACCCGTTCGTGGCGCGTTGCGCTCATTCTGCACCACTCGAACATCATCACGGCGCAGAACGCGCTGCATCCCAGTGCCAGCCACCAGGAGCCCATCCAGACTGCAAACAATGCAAAAGGAATGAGAACGAGAGCGGTCAGCAGGCGTAATGGTAACTCGGAAAACCGCTTTTCCGGCGGTGTCCAATCGCCCATCAGGCTGCTCCAGGCGTGACTGCCCCGAACCGGCGTTCGCGCTCATGGTAACGCAAGACAGCGCTCTCCAGATCAGACTTGCTGAAGTCCGGCCACAGCACATCGACGAACAGCAGTTCCGCATAAGCGGCCTGCCAGAGCAGGAAGTTGCTGATCCGGTACTCGCCGCTGGTCCGGATCACCAGGTCCGGGTCCGGAAGCTCTTTTGTATCAAGGTACTGCCCGAAACCGGCATCGGTGAGCTCGCCCGATACCTCGCCCGCCGCAATGGCGCGGGCATAAGCCTGTGTGGCACGAAGGATCTCGTTACGGGCCCCATAATTGAACGCAATGGTCAGGTGGAACCTGCTGTTGGCCGCCGTTTCACGCTCCGCCCGGTCAACCAGTACGGCGATGTCAGGCGGCAGGCCTTCGCGCTGCCCGATCACCCGCACGCGCACACCGTCCTGCTTCAGCCGGGACAGATCACGCTGCACATAGGCTTTCAGCAAACCGAACAGCGTATTGACCTCGGCAGCCGGCCGGCGCCAGTTTTCGGTCGAGAACGAGAATACCGTGAGGTAGCGGATGCCCAGGTCACCCGCCGCCTCGACCGTCCGGCGCAGCGCTTCCACCCCGCGCTCATGTCCAGCGGTCCGCGGCAGCCCCCGGGCTTTCGCCCAACGGCCATTGCCGTCCATGATGATGGCGACGTGCTGAGGGGCCGGCGGGTCACCGCCGGCATGGGAAGGTTCAGGAGATGTCCCGGGGCGGGCCATTACACCTGCATGATCTCCGCTTCTTTGGCTTTCACCATCTCGTCGACACGGGCGACGAAGGTGTCTGTCAGTTTCTGGACCTCGTCCGCCAGCGACCGCGCACGGTCTTCACCGATCTCGCCCGCCTTCTCCATTTTCTTCAACCCGTCCATGCCATCCCGGCGCACGTTGCGCACGGCGACCCGGGCTGCTTCGGCATACTTGCCGGCAATCCTGGTCAGCTCGCCCCGGCGCTCCTCGTTGAGCGCGGGGATCGGCAGACGGAGGGTCTGGCCGTCCATGATCGGGTTCAGGCCAAGACCGGATTCTCGGATCGCACGGTCGACAGCGCCCACCACCGTCTTGTCCCAGACGTTGACCGACAGCATGCGCGTATCAGTGACCGTGACCGAGGCGACCTGGCTGAGCGGAGAGACGCCGCCATAGGCAGGCACCTTGATCGAATCGAGCAGGTTCACCGACGCCCGGCCGGTGCGCAGGCCGGAGAATTCCGTGGCGAGCGAGGCGAGTGCGCCCTCCATCCGCCGTTCGATATCCTGTTTGCTGTAGCTCATTCGCTCGATGCTCCCTTTCTGGAGATCGTCGTGGAAGTGCCCCGCCCATGCAAGACGTTCAGCAGTGAGTCTTCCTCCTTGAGAGAGAAGACGACGATCGGAATATTGTTGTCACGCATCAGGCTGACCGCCGAAGGGTCCATGACGCGGAGGTTCTTGATCAGCAGTTCGTCATACGCGACCTGATTGTAGCGCGTCGCGGTCGCGTCCAGTTTCGGATCGGCCGTGTAGACGCCGTCCACCTGCGTGCCTTTCAGCAGCGCGTCACAGTTCATCTCGATCGAGCGAAGGGCGGCGCCCGTATCGGTGGTGAAGAACGGATTGCCGATACCGGCTGCGAAGATCACGACGCGGCCCTTCTCCATGTGGCGCTGGGCCCGGCGGCGGATGTAGGGTTCGCACACGGCGTCCATGCTGAGCGCCGATTGCACGCGGGTGGGAACGCCTATGCTTTCCAGTACGCTCTGCATGGCGAGGGCGTTCATGACGGTTGCCAGCATTCCCATGGAATCGGCCTGGGCGCGCTCCATGCCTTTGGCAGCACCCGCAACACCGCGGAAGATGTTGCCGCCGCCAATGACCAGGCAGATTTCGGCGCCTTCAGCGCGCGCGGCCGCGATCGCCTGGGCGAAGGTGATACAGGTCGGGATGTCGATACCGAACTGGCCCGGGCCCATCAGGGCCTCACCAGAGAGTTTCAGAAGCACACGCCGGTATTTCAGCTGGCTCTTCTCGGGCTCATTTGCCGGCATTCTGTCCACCGATCTATTGCTGGTACGAACCAGAAAAATCCCGGCTGTGCGAAACCGCCAGCCGGGATTGTTCAAAGCCCCTCACGGGAATAAACGCAAGCCTGATCAGGCGCCTTTTGTCATAGACGCGACTTCGGCCGCGAAGTCGGTTTCTTCCTTTTCAACGCCTTCGCCGAGCTTGAAGTGCACGAATGCCTTCAGCGTCGCGCCCTGCGCCTTGAGGAACTCGCCGACGGTCTTGTCAGGGTCCATGATGAAGGGCTGCTCAAGAAGCACCACTTCCTTGTAGAATTTCTGCATCCGTCCAACGATCATCTTCTCGATCACCGCGTCCGCCTTGCCGCTTTCGCGGGCCTGCTCGGTCAGGATACGTTTTTCCGATTCGATCAACGCCGGATCCAGCTCAGCCGTCGTCGCAGCGGCCGGTGAGGTCGCCGCGATGTGCATTGCCACCTTGCGGCCTGCATCATCCAGATCGCCGGAGCCTTCGAGCGCGACCAGGACGCCGACCTTGCCCATGCCGGGCGCGGCTGCGTTGTGGATGTACGACGCCACGCGGCCGGAGGCCGTCAGCTTCGCCGAACGGCGAGCCGTCATGTTCTCGCCGATCGTTGCGATCATGCGTTTCACCATGTCGTCCACGGTGCCCTCGCCGTCCGGTGACCCGGCGCCGGAAACAGCCGCAATGGTGCCGTCCGTCGAAAGGGCGACGCTGACGATGCCGTCGAGCGCTTTCTGGAAGCCCTCGTTGCGGGACACAAAGTCCGTTTCAGCGTTCAGCTCGACGATGGCGCCCGACTTGCCGTCTGCCGAAACCTTAACGGCCACAAGGCCCTCCGCCGCAGCGCGGCCCGATTTCTTTGCCGCCTTCGACAGGCCTTTCGCGCGCAGCCATTCGATGGCTGCGGCTTCGTCGCCGTTGTTTTCGACGAGCGCCTTCTTGGCATCCATCATGCCTGCGCCGGTTTTTTCGCGCAGTTGCTTTACAAGTACTGCTGTAATCTCAGCCATAGCTTTGATCCTTCACTGGAATTGTCGCGCCGGAGCGCAGTTTCAGGCGCCGGAAGCCGCCTCGCCCGCAACCTTGACGTCTGCGTCAGCCATCGAACCGACATCCGACATGGCGCCGAGGTCAACACCGAGGCCGGCGGTTGATTCGGCGAGACCGTCCAGAACGGCATCGGCAAACAGGTTGCAGTAGAGCGAGATCGCACGTGCGGCATCATCGTTGCCCGGGAAACCGAAATCGGCGTCCGACGGATCGCAGTTGGTGTCGAGCACGGCGACGACCGGGATACCCAGCTTGCGGGCTTCCTGGACAGCAATCGACTCCTTGTTGGTGTCGATGACGATGATCGCGGCCGGCAGGCCGCCCATGTCAGCGATCCCGCCGAGCGCGCGCTGCAGCTTGTCGCGGCGGCGCTGAAGGTCGAGCAGCTCTTTCTTGGTCAGGCCCGAACCGCCGCCGGCATCAAACATCGTGTTCAGTTCGCGAAGCTGCTTGATCGAGTTGGACACGGTGGTCCAGTTCGTCAGCGTGCCGCCGAGCCAGCGATGGTTCATGTAGTATTGTGCGCAGCGTGCCGCGGCTTCAGCCACCGGGTCCTGAGCCTGGCGCTTCGTGCCGACAAACAGGATACGGCCGCCTTTGGCGACGGTATCGCGCACGAAGACGAGCGCCTGGTGCAGCGACGGCACCGTATGGGACAGGTCCATGATGTGGATGCCGGAGCGCTCGCCGTAGATAAACGGCTTCATGCGCGGGTTCCAGCGGTGGGTCTGGTGACCGAAGTGAACGCCAGCTTCAAGCAGCTGACGCATCGAAAAGTCAGGTAGGGCCATAGATTTTCTCCATCCGGTTGGCCGTCGCAGGGTGGAACTACGGGTTTGACCCCGTCGCACCGGATGCACCCGCGACATGGTTTAAGTCAGCGCTCCTATACAGCTTCCGGCGTCCGGAGCAAGCGCAAACGGGCCTGGTTACTGCCCTAGGCGGCCCGGCGGGGAATGACGCGCTCGACACCTGGGATTTCCTTCAGGGCGCGCTGGGCGCGGAGGCTGATCGTGTAGGTCTGTGGCAGCTTTACCGTGACGAGGCGGCCGTCTTCGAGGGGCATCTCGAGGAGGATCGAGCCGCGGTCCGGGTCCGAAAGGCCCTCAAGGCGGTGCACGACCCCGGCCAGTTCCGCAGGATTGGCCCCGGCAGACAGGCGCACGACCAGCTGGCCTGAAGGTCTGGACAGCCGCGCGGCTTCCAGTTCAAGCACCCGTTCGACGATCAGCCGGGTCTCTTCCCCGTTCTGTTTGACCGAAACGGTCAGGGCGATGGCCTTTCCGGGTCTGAGCAGGTCGCCGTACTGCATCAGCGCTTCGCTGTAGACGGTCACCTCGCGCTCGCCGGTCGGGTCGGAGACGGTCAGGAAGGTGAATTTCGAACCGCTCTTGCTGGTCCGGTCGTTGCGGGCCCGCACGATGGCGATCATCTCGAGCGGCCGGCCCTCACCGGCGCGCTCCTCGATTTCCATCATCAGGGTGATCCGGTCCCGGTCGAGTGAGACGAGCACATCGTCCAGCGGGTGGCCCGAGAAGTAGAAGCCGATCGAGCGGAACTCCTCGTCGAGCTTCATCTGGGCCGTCCAGGGCCTCGGCGCCGGCAGGGGGGGGCGCAGGGCCGGTTCGGCGTCCGCAAACAGCCCGCCCTGCCCGCCCTGCCGGTTTCCGGCGGAACTGGTGGCAAGCTGCGACAGGACGCTGGCGGCTTCGAGGACTTTCGAGCGGTTGGGCTCCAGCCCGTCGAGCGCGCCGGCGCGGGCGAGCGACTCGAAAGCCTTCTTGTTGACCTGCCTGGGGTCGATCCGCTCAGCAAAATCATAAAGATCCCTGAACGCTCCCGCCCCGGCGCGTACAGCGGCGACATGGCGCATCGCTTCAACGCCGACGCCTTTCAGGGCGCCGAGTGCGTAGACGATGGATCCGCCGCGGACGTCAAAGTCGGCGCCTGACGTGTTGATGTCAGGGGCGAGGACCGGAATGCGCAGGCGCCTGGCTTCCTGGAAGAAGGCGGCGAGCTTGTCGGTATTGCCGATATCGAGGCTCATCGAGGCGGCGAGGAATTCGACCGGGAAATGGCACTTCAGATAGCCGGTCTGGTAGCCGACCAGCGCGTAGGCGGCGGCGTGAGACTTGTTGAAGCCGTAGCCGGCAAACTTCTCCATCGTGTTGAAGATTTCGTTCGCAAGGGTTTCCGCCATGCCCTTGGTCCGGGCTGCGCCTTCGACGAAACGCTGGCGCTGCGCCACCATCTCTTCGAGCTTCTTCTTGCCCATGGCGCGCCGGAGCAGGTCAGCCTCGCCGAGCGAGTAGCCGGCGACTTCCTGCGCCATGCGCATGACCTGTTCCTGGTAGACGGGCACGCCGTAAGTCGCCTCCAGGACGGGTCTCAGATCCGGGTGCTGGTAGCGCACGGAGCTCGGATCCTCCTTGCCCTGAACATAGACCGGGATGTTTTCCATCGGGCCCGGGCGATAGAGCGAGATGATAGCGATCACGTCTTCGATATTGTTCGGCCGCACGCGCCGGAGGGTGTCGCGCATGCCCGAGCCTTCGAGCTGGAACACACCCAGCGTCTCGCCGCTCGCCATCAGGTCGTAGGTAGCTGCGTCATCGAGGCTGCGCCAGCCGGGGCCGACTTGCCTGCCGCCGGCCGCGATGAACTTCATCACGCGGTCGATCACTGTCAAAGTCTTGAGGCCGAGGAAGTCGAACTTCACCAGCCCGGCCATTTCGGCATACTTCATGTTGAACTGCGACGCCGGCAGTTCCGCTCGCGGATCATTGTAAAGGGGCACGAGGTTGACCAGCGGACGGTCTGCAATCACCACGCCGGCCGCGTGGGTACCTGCGTTACGGTAGAGGCCCTCCAGCGCGCGCGCGATTTCGATAAGCTCGCCGACGCGCGGGTCTGCCGCAATCTCGTCGTCGAATTTCGGTTCGCCCGCGATCGCCTCGTCGAGCGTCGGCGGCTTGGCCGGATTGAAGGGGATCAGCTTCGCGAGCCGGTCCACCTGATGGTAGGGCATCTGCATGACGCGGCCGACATCGCGTACGACGGCCTTCGCCTGGAGCGTGCCAAACGTGATGATCATCGCGACGCTGTCGGCGCCGTACTTGTCGCGGACATAGCGGATCACTTCGCCGCGCCGCTCCTGGCAGAAGTCGACGTCAAAATCCGGCATCGAGACGCGTTCGGGGTTCAGGAAGCGCTCGAACAGGAGGTCGAACCGGATCGGGTCGAGATCCGTGATCAGGAGCGACCAGGCGACCAGTGACCCTGCGCCCGAGCCGCGGCCCGGCCCCACCGGAATGCCGTTGGATTTCGCCCATTTGATGAAGTCAGACACGATCAGGAAGTAGCCCGGAAAGCCCATCCGCTCGATGACACGCAGCTCGAAATCGAGCCGCTCCAGATAGGCGCTGCGGTCGGCATAGAGACGATCTGCCTCGGCGAGGCGAAGTTCCAGACCTTCCTGCGCCTGCAGCCGCAGCTCTTCCGGCTCCGAGCGACCCTCTTTCGAGAATCCCGGCAGGATCGGATTGCGGGTTTCTGCGCGAACCGCGCAGCGCCGGGCGATCTCCGCGGTGGAAGCGATGGCTTCCGGCAGGTCCGCAAACAGTTCGCGCATGGCCGCCGGCGACTTGAGAAACTGGCTTTTCTCGACACGCCTGCGGTCATCCTGCCCGAGATACTCGCCGTTGGCGATGCACATCAGGGCATCATGCGCGACGCAATCGTCCGGCTTCATGAACCGGGCATCATGCGTGCCGACAATGGGCAGGCCGAGTTCGTAGGCCAGTTCCAGCAATCCGGCTTCGCTCCTGAGTTCAGCCTCGGTCCCGTGCCGGGTGATCTCGACATAGCAGCGGCCGGGATAGGCGGCGGCGAGCGTCGAGAGTTCCGTCCGGGCGTCGGCCATCCGGCCCTTCTGGATGTGGCGCGCGACCTCACCCTCCGCCCCGCCCGTCAGCAGGATCAGTCCGGCCGTATCCTCGAGCAGCAGGCTGCGGTGGAGTTTCGGCACACCGTCCGGCGAATCGAGGAAGGCCCGCGACGACAGGAACATGAGCCGCTGGTAGCCGGCGTCATTCTGGGCATACAGCGACACCCGCGACGGCTCGGACCTCGGGGCGCAGCCGGTTACGTCAAAACAGCACGCCATGATCGGCTGCACGCCGTACTCAGCGAGCTTCACCGACAGTTCCAGCGCCCCGAACATGTTATTGCGGTCTGTGACGCCGGCAGCCGGTACGGCGTTGTTCCTGCACCACTTTGCAATGTCTGCCGGCGTAATCATGCTCTCGAGCAGCGAATAGCTCGAGCGGATTGCCAGCGGGATGAATAGCGGCGTGTCCATGATACCTGCCTCCAGGACGCCAGACTCTCACCGAATCGGCCGAAACGCCATGGAACTTTGGCGCCCTTCCACAGGCTTAGCCTGTATAGTCGACCAGCTTGCCGTCTTTCAGGGTCAGCACGCGGTCCATGTGACGCGTCAGGGCGAGGTTATGGGTGGCCACCAGCACGCCCGCCCCCTCTTCCCGCACCATCTTGATGAGGGTCGCGAATACCCGTTCGGTCGTGGCGGGGTCGAGGTTTCCGGTCGGCTCATCCGCGATCACGAGGCGGGGATCGTTGGCCAGTGCACGGGCGATGGCCACGCGCTGCTGCTCGCCGCCGGAGAGCTGCCCCGGCTGGTGATAGAGGCGCTCGGCCAGGCCCATCTCGTCGAGCAGCGAGGCGGCCTTACTGCGCGCTTCCCTGCGGCCTTTGCCGGCAATCATCAGCGGCATGGCGACATTGTCGACCGCGTTGAATTCCGGCAGCAGGTGGTGGAACTGGTAGACGAAGCCGATCTTCCTGCGCCGGATCGCTGTCCGGCCGTTCTCATTGAGTTTCAGGCAGTCTGTCCCGTCGAGCAGCACCTCACCGGCCTCGGGGCGCTCCAGCAATCCGGCCGTGTGCAGCAACGTGGACTTTCCGGAACCCGAAGGGCCGACGAGGCCCACAAGCTCGCCCGGCGCGATCCGCAGGTCCATGCCGCGCAGCACCGGAAGGTCGCCCGCGCTCGTCTTGTACGTGCGGTCGATGGCCCTGAGTTCGAGGACGGGCGTCGCGGCTGTCATTCGAACCTCAGGGCTTTGACGGGATCCTGAGACGATGCCCAGATGGCCGGGATCATCGATACGAACATCGACATGAAGAGCGCATAAGCGCCGGTGCTGAACACCTCGTTCCAGTCAAGGATCGCCGGCAGGTGATCAAGGCCGTACTGCTCGGCGGGAAAGACTTCGCCGTCGATGGCCAGGTTGATCAGGGACTCGATGGGGCCGATGTTCAGGATGAACAGGATGCCAACCGCCATGCCCAGGACGGCGCCGGCCGAACCAAGCGCTGTGCCCACCATCAGGAACACTCGCAGCACCCCCGCCCGGCTGAGGCCGATGGTGCGCAGGATGGCAATGTCGCGCGTCTTGTTCTTCACCAGCATGACGACGCCGACGATAATGTTAAGTGTCGCGATCATCATGATGATCGTGACCAGCAGCCGCACCATCACGCGCTCTGTCCTGAGTGCACCGAGATAGGTCCGGTTCTTGGTTTTCCAGTCGCGCAGCAGCAGGCTGTATCCGGTCGCGTCCGAGATCGCCTGCATGGCGCCTTCGGTAGCGTCCGGATCCTTCACGCGGATATCCAGATACTGGTAACGCCCCCTCGACTGGAACAGGATCTGAGCCTGCTCCATCGGCATGAAGACGTAGACGTTATCGAGCTGGGCGCTCCCGGTACGGAAGATATCGCCGACGACGTAAGACTTGCTGATCGGCGTCTGGCCCACCGGGCCGGACCGCATCTGGGAGGTCACGACTTCTACCTTGTCGCCGATACCGAGGCCCAGATTGGCCGCAAGGTACTGGCCGATCATGATGATATTGCCGCCATTGCGGCCTTCACCGAAACCGCCCGCAATCGCAGCTTCGCCGCCATCCTTGAAGATCGGCATCGTCGCGAGGTCTGCCGGCGGAATGGCGCGGACGACACCGCCGGTGCGCACGCCATTCGCCGAAAGCAGAACGAACTGCTCGATATAGGGCGACACGCTCAGCACGTCCGGCGTCGCCCTGATGATGCTGGCGATCCCGGCCGCCTCTTCCTGCGGGTAGCCGTCAACAGCGGCCGCGATGTGGGGCTCGCCGCCGAGGAGCGCGTCCAGCAGCGTCGCGCGGAAACCGCTCATGATCGACATCGTGATGATCAGGGCAGCCACGGCAAAGAAGATGCCGACAAAGGAAATGATGGCGATCAGGCTGGCGCCGCCATGCTCGCGGCGCGCGAGCAGGTAGCGCCAGGCAAGTGAACGTTCGAGACGGCCGAACGGCACGGCCACCCTGGCGGCGCCATTGCTCACCCGGTGATCCTCCGAACGGCTTCCTCGGCAGATAGTTCGATCTTCTCACCGGTCTTCCGGCGCTTCAGTTCCACCACGCCCTTTTCGAGCCCTTTGGGTCCGACAACGATCTGCCAGGGCAGGCCGATCAGATCCATGCGCGCGAATTTAGCGCCGGCCCGGTCGTCCGTATCGTCGTAAAGGGCTTCCATCCCGGCTGTCGCAAACCGGGCGCAGAGAGAGACACAAGCCTCTTCGCAGGCCGCATCGCCGGCGCGCATGTTGATGATGCCCACCGGGAACGGGGCTACGGCGTCTGGCCAGATGATGCCGCTGGCGTCATGGCTCGCTTCGATGATCCCGCCGACAAGGCGTGAGACGCCGATGCCGTAGCTGCCCATCTGCACGGGGACCATCTGACCGTCCGGACCCTGAACAACGGCGTTCATCGGCGCGGAGTACCTGGTGCCGAAATAGAAGATGTGGCCCACTTCGATGCCGCGCGCGGAGACGCGCCGCTCCTGCGGCAGCGCGTCAAACGCGGCGGCATCGTGCATCTCTTCCGTGGCTGCATAGTAGCGCGTGCGTTGCTCGACCACCGGCACCAGATCGGAACTGAAATCAAGGCCCGGACCCGGCGCACCGAGCGCCAGCAGTTCGCGGTCGCAGAACACGGCGCTTTCGCCGGTGTCGGCGAGAATGATGAACTCATGGCTCAGATCACCGCCAATCGGGCCGGTGTCGGCACGCATCGGGATTGCGGTCAGGCCCATGCGGTCAAACGCATTCAGGTAGGCGCAGAACATCTTCCGGTAGGCCGCGCGGGCGCCTTCTTCAGTCAGGTCGAACGAGTAGGCGTCCTTCATCAGGAACTCGCGGCCCCGCATCACGCCGAAACGGGGGCGGACCTCGTCGCGGAACTTCCATTGCTGGTGATAGAGATTCAGCGGCAGCTGCCTGTAGCTCTTCACGTAGGCGCGGAAGACGTCCGTGATCAGCTCTTCGTTGGTGGGGCCGAACAGCATCTCGCGGTCATGCCGGTCCCTGATGCGCAGCATTTCCTTGCCGTACGCCTCATACCTGCCTGACTCGCGCCAGAGGTCGGCCTGCTGCAGCGTCGGCATCAGCATTTCAATGGCGCCGGAACGGTCCATTTCCTCGCGCACGATCTGTTCGATCCGCTTCAGGACCCGCAGTCCGAGCGGCAGCCAGGAGTAGATACCGGCGCCGTTCTGGCGGATCATGCCGGTGCGCAGCATCAGCTGGTGCGAGACGATCGCGGCGTCCGCCGGCGCTTCCTTCGAAACGGGCAAAAAGTAGTTCGACAGACGCATTCTCAGGTCTCTTTCGGGCTGTTCTGAACCGGCTCACTAGCCGGTCAGGGGCCTATTGCGCAAGCAGGAGGGGGATGAGCAGGGCAGCCAGGGCCGTCACCACGACAGCGCCCCCGCTGGCCCAGATCACCTTCTTCATCAGCATGGGATTCCTGGGAGCCGCCTCTTCGGTGCCGGGGATCGTCGAGCCGTCTTCCCACTGGCCTTTGACGCCGATGGGCAGGACCGCAAAAAAGCTGATCCACCAGGCGAGGACGAAAACGATGATTGCGCCTGTGAGGCTCATCAGTGGTCACCTTTGGGGGTTTCCATCAATTCCACCAGCACGCCGTTGGAATTCCTGGGATGGACGAAAATGATCATCGTGCCGTGCGCGCCGATCCGGGGTTTGCCGAGTACGGTTGCGCCGCGCTTTTCCATCTCGGTCACCGCCTGATTTATGTCAGCCACCTCGAAACAGACATGGTGCTGGCCGCCTGAAGGGTTTTTCTTGATGAAATTGGCAATCGGAGACGCGTCGTTCAGCGGCTCGATCAGTTCGATCTGGCTGTTCGGCAGGTTTACAAAGCAGACCCTGACGCCCTGCTCCGGCATGTCGAACGGCGTCGTGATGTCGGTTGCGCCGTAGAGCGTGCGGTAGGTCTCGCACGCCTGCTCGATATCGGGGACGGCAACGCCGACATGGTTCAGCGGGCCAATCTTGAAATCACTCATCTCGCTTCAGCTCCTCAGGACTATCACTTCGATCAGGGGGCGGATGCCAAACTCCGCTTCGCACGCCTTGCGCAGCGCCCTGCCGACAATCTTCTCGACGATCTCGTCATCCATCCGGTCACGCTTCCTGATCCCGTCGAGGGCGCGCGCCGCGGCCACATCCAGGGGCTCAAGGCTTTCGTCGGCGATGCGGCCATCGGATTCGGACAGGCCTTTGACCGCGATAACGGGGCCATCGATGGGCTCGCCTGAACCATCGAGGCATACGGTCGCAAAGATCAGTCCGCTGACGGACAGGCGGCGGCGCTCGATCAGCCCTTCGGCGGCTTCGGGCACAAGGCGCGAGCCGTCGAGCATGAGGCGCCCGGCGGGTACCTCATCGATGATTTCCGGCTCGCCCGGCGCAAGCCGGATGAGGCTGCCGTTGCGAGGCGTGAGCGCAGACAGGACCTGAAGGGATTTCGCATAGGCTGCGTGCTCGACAATATGCCGACGCTCGCCATGCACAGGGATCGAAACGCGCGGGCGCACCCACTGGTACATGCGGCGCAATTCATCCCGGCACGGATGGCCAGACACGTGGATGGGCTCCTTTACCATGCGGGGCGTGATGATACGGATCCCCTGCTCCGCCAGCATGTTCTGCATCGCGTAGACAGAGCTTTCGTTGCCCGGGATCAGGCGCGAAGAGAAGATGACGGTATCGTCCGGCCGCAGCGAGACGTGGCGATGAT
>CALGEF010000437.1 GCA_937881755.1 uncultured Acidobacteriota bacterium | reverse complement strand
CCAGACCCTCCTTAAGTCAGGCAGCCATCTGTCTCAAAATACCTGACGACGGACATCTCAGTTTACAGGTAGATTAATCTCCCAATGCCCCAAACGAACAGATCCAGCGTTTTATGGAACCGGCGCAGATTTGTAATTGTCGCGGGCGCGGCCGCTTCTTTATCGTTGTTCGCTCCGCCCGCTTCCGGCGAAACTGAAGATGTAGATGCCGCCATTCGCGAGTTTTTTGGCGATCGCAAGGTCCAGGAGGGTCGGGTCTCGCTGAAACTCCCACCGATCGCAGAGAATGGAAACTCGGTTCAACTTTCAGTTTCCGTTGATAGTCCGATGACCGGCAAGGATCATGTTCGCCAGATCGCGATCTTCTCGCCTCGCAATCCGATCCCCTTGATCGGCAGGTTCAAGCTCGGCCCTCATTCTGGAAGAGCCGCCGTATCAACACGCGTTCGACTCGCCGGCACTCAGAGCCTGCTCGCGGTCGCCGAAATGAGCGATGGCTCGCTTTGGACCGGCCGCGGAAGCACTTATGTGACGTTGGCGGCATGTATCATTGGCTGACGCGCAGGAAAGCAACCTTCGATGATCAGGATATCAATACCCGAAAAGGTAAATGCCGGTGATATCATCGAGCTCAAGGCGATGATCCAGCATCCCATGGAAACGGGATATCGCCGGGACCAGAAGGGCAAGGTGATCCCTCAGAACATCATCACGAGTTTCAAGTGCAGCTATGACGAGCGAACCATCTTTGAAGCCACTTTCCTCCCAGGCATCGCCGCCAATCCCTTCCTGACTTTTTTTGTGCGAGCCACGCACACGGGTACCCTGGTGTTCCGATGGACTGACCAGGTGGGTGAGACCTGGTCCGAGAAACGTACGCTCTCCGTTGCATGAACCGCAAATGGCTTCTGCTTTTGCTCGCCCTGCCTGGTTGCGGGGTCAGCACCGCCAGTCTGGCCGCTCAAACGAGCATTGCACCTGAAGATATCCGTTCAGGCTACGAGTTCCTCCAGCCGGACACACGTTTCCTGCAGGACGATGATTTTTCTAATCCAGGGTATCTGTGGATCGATCGCGGCGAGCGCCTGTTTTTGGAACCTTCACCGGAAGGAGGACCTGCTTGTTCCAGTTGCCATGCCAGCCAAGATCTAACGCTTTCGGGAGTTGCAGCGCGGTATCCGGCGTTTGATGCAAGGGAGGGCAAGCTCGTTAATCTCGAAGGACGGATCAATATATGCAGGTCCAATCACCAGGCGCTGGCACCCCTTCCATATGAAAGCGACGACCTCCTTGCACTGGCAGGCTATGTATCGAGCCTGTCCCGGGGCATGCCCATTGACGTTGTCATCGACGGTCCCGCGCGCGCCTATTTTGATCTCGGACAGACTTATTTTTTTACCCGAAAGGGTCAGCTCAATCTTGCTTGCAGCCAGTGTCACAACGAACATTGGGGAAAAAAACTACGTGGGGACACCATCAGCCAGGGTCATGGAAATGCCTTTCCGGCCTATCGGCTCGAGTGGCAGGCATTCGGGTCCCTGCAACGCCGTCTGCGCGATTGCGATACCGGCATCCGGGCCGAACCGCTGCCATTTGGATCTGAAACTTACACAGCCTTGGAGCTCTACCTGGCGAGCCGGGCGCAAAACCTCACAATGGAGTCACCAGGGGTTCGAAGATGAAAGCGAAACGATCGCTGAATCTCACCGCGGCGCTGTATGATTGATCCGGCCCTGTCTTCGCCATACGGGGCTCAGCAGGTGGTAGGCAACATGAAGTTCGCGCCAGTCGAGAAGGGCGGCGTCTCTTAACGATTTGAAGCAGGCCCTCCTCCCGATGTTTCTATAATGTTTGTAATGACTGTGTACAGACAAATGGACTGAGGCGCACTTCTGCAAAATTCGTATTCGCAGAAGACGTGACATGGTGGTGTCATGCGAATGCGAACCGGTCTCTGAAATTCGCGCGTAAGCAGGTGCTAGACAACGAGAAGGTCGCGCCATTCGCGGAGCGCGGCGCCCCGGTTGGTTTTGAAGGTTGATCGGGTGTGGAGGTGCCTTTCCAGGTTGAAATTAGGGTGTACAGACGAGTGTGTTGACGCGAACTTTTGCAGGCTTCGCAGCCGCCTGAAGCGCGACATTGCGCGCTCTCGTCGACCCTCTCGTCGCCAGACCCCCACTCGGCGGCGCGCCATACACTGTGCTCAAATGATAGAAATCGCTATCCTTCGACACGATCACATATCCGTCACTGGCTGCGAAATCCCAGATCGCCCGGTCGGCCCGAAGAGCTAAATCCCGCACGTGAGCTGAACCGGGATAGAGACCGGCCAGGCGCTTCGTGAGTTGTGGCGCCAGGTTCGCGTCAAACAGGAGTTTCAAGAAGCCGCGGAGAGAATGCGACGCTCGCGCTCGGCAGCGAAAGCGAGGCACGCTCGTATGTCATCGCGCGTCAAATATGGGAAATCCGCGAGAATTTCATCCTCGCTCATGCCTCCGGCGAGGTATTCCAACACGTCGCTGACGGTCACTCGCGTATCGCGAACAGAAGGCTTCCCACTCCGCACGGCGGGGTCCGCAGTTATGATCTTCGAATAGTCCAGATAAGATATCACGCGCCGCGACCAAAATAAATCCCATCCTGAATTGGTCCGCTTGTGACCAACAACACAGGTCTTTCGGCAGCAGTATCGACGGTCACCGATATCCTCCGCCAGAGGCGGACGCTAGGAATGGCGGCTCACGGCGAACTACGGCCCGGCGCTGCTGCTATTGACCCAGCCCCCTGATCCGGGCC
>CALGEF010000436.1 GCA_937881755.1 uncultured Acidobacteriota bacterium | reverse complement strand
CGCAAGCACGTATTCCTGATTGCGTTCGGTCAGAAGGTGCGTCCGCACCCGCCGCGCCAGCGTCGGCCAACCGATCAGGCCAAGGATCAGCGAGATATAGAAAAACCGTTCCTCCGCCGACAGTTCCGGCGGCATGAAAGCTGCCACCGCCATGAATAACGGAATGGCCGGCACGGTGCGCACCGCATCGGTGATCATCTGCAGAACGGAATCGATCCAGCCGCCGTAATAGCCGGAGGCTCCCCCGATCGCGAGCGCCAGCACAAAGGCGATCAGCACGCCGATGGTCCCCACCTGAAGCGATGTCCAGATGGCGTGGAAGGTCCGGGAAAAAATGTCCTTGCCCGCGTCATCCGTGCCGAAGACATGAACAAAGCCTTCCTGCGTGCCGAACAGGTGCGTGTCCATCGGGATGAAGCCGAACAGCTTGTACTCCCAGCCTTCGACAAAGAAATAGATGTAGTTCCGCTCGTCTTCGTTGATGGTTGTCACCCAACGGAAGTTCGTGACCATCGATCGTTCGCGTTCGACCGCATGAACGAAGGGGCGCAAGGAACAACCATTCACATCGCAGAACTGCGGAATCTGAGGCGCGCCATTGGTGTATTCGTCGTTCTTGCCCGCAATCGTCGGATTGTAGGGCGAAAGGGACGGTGCGAAAATTCCCGACAGGACCAGGAACAGCAGCACGCTGGCCGCGATCATGGCAGAGCGTTGTTTCTTGAACCGCGCCCAGATCAACTGGCCCTGCGATGCGGTGAAATACGCCTCCCTCGAACGGCGCTCGACACTGGCGTCGGCTTCGACACCCTTCACATGCGGGCCGGTGGTTTCGGCCATGTTCGGCTTGAAGGGATCCGGTGTCGTCGTCATGGCGTCACCTCACGATGCTCTTGCGGACGCGCGGATCAAGAGCCGCAAGCATGACGTCCGTCAGGAAGTTGAGCGTCACGATGGACGCGGTGAGAAGGAAGATGATCGCACCGGCTAACTGCTGGTCATTCGACCGGGCTAGCGCCTCGATCAGAAGCGCACCCGCCTCGGTAAGCGTCAGGATCAGCGCAACGATGGGCAGTTCGTTGAAAATGCGATTCAGATCGAATCCAAGGCTGTTGACGATCGGGCCCAGCGCATGACGCGCCGGGTAGTTCCACAACAGCTTGCGCCCATGCACCCCGCGCGCAGACGCGGCGGTGACATAAAGCTTGCCGATCTCGTCCGACATCAGCGCGCGAACGGTCTGCAACGCAAAGGCGGTGGCCGACCAGCCAAGGATGAAGATGGGCAGCCACGCATTGCTGAGCAGATCCATGACCCGCCCCCAACTCCAGTCTGCATCCCGGTACTGGGCCGAGAAGAGACCCGTCAAAGTGTCCCCGAAATAAACCGTCGAAAACAGCATGATCATCAGTGCGAGCAGGAAGTTCGGCATGGCAAGGCCAAGATAGCTGAACAGGCGCAGCGAGTTGTTGAGAACCGCGTTGTCGGACGCGGTGGCGATGATGCCGACCGGCAAAGCGATGGCATAGGCCAGCATCAGCGAGGCAAGGCACAGGCCAAGGGAAATCCAGAACTTGTCCCCCAGAAGCTGCGCGATGTTCACCCGCAGGATACAGCTGTCACCGAATTCACCCTGGAACGCACCGACGATCCACTTGCCCCAGCGTTCGAGGAACGGCCGGTCAAGGCCAAGCCGGATGCGCTCGTTCTCGATATCGGCAGCGGAAATGCCCGAGCCTTGGGTGTTCTTGAACGCGAGGTAGCGCTCTGCGCAATCTCCCGGCACCAGCTCCATGAGCGAGAACACGACCAGTGAGACAATGATCAGCGTGATCATCGCCAGCACTGCACGTGTCACCACGAAGCGCGCGAAATTCACCATGAAGCATGCCCCTGCGTTGCGCCTGTGCCTCCGGTTGATCCGGTGTGCCGGTCAGACGCCGTCATTCTTGAAACATGCGGGCGACCTCTGCCGCCCGCATCAAGGTCAGAGACCATTATTCGTCGAGCCACCACTGCGTCGCGAGGTAAGGGTAGGTCCGGTAGTATTCGTAGGACCATGTCTTGAACTCTGTGAAGTTCTTGAGATTGCTGCTGGCGTAGATCGGTTCCGGCGCCTTTATCGTGCCGATCATGACCATGTTGCTCACGAAGGTCTCGACCAGACCAGCGCCCAGCGCGTCGGACTCCGGTGTTCCCGGAACAGCCGACTGGAACGCGTCGATGTCGGACGCCAGCTTCTTGGCCCATTCCGGTGGCTCAACGCCAGACGCACCATTGGTGTCCAGCCATTCAGCCCAGAGCATCCCGGCGCGGTGTTCGAAATAGGTGCCGAACGGCGGACGGAAGAAGCTGTTCAGACCCAGATGGATCGCGAGTGGCGCACCGTACTGCCACAAACCCACGTCGAGGTTGTTGGCGGATTGCGCAGAGCGGTATTCATCCGGGGTCACTTCCTTGACCTGAGTCTGGACACCGACATCGGCCCAGTTTTGGCCAACCAGCTCCACGACACTGCCAGCGATACCCTGCGTGGTGAACTGCATGTTCAGGGTGATCTTCTGACCGTTCGGCAATTCGCGGAAGCCGTCGCCATCGACATCGACCATGCCGATTTCATCCAGCAGCGCCTTCGATGTTTCCGGATCGAATTCAGCCTTGTAGGTTCCCCAGCTCGGATCGACAAAGTCGGGCGCCGGGTTGAACGGCGCGATCTGGCTTGGCGTGCCCTGACCGAAATACGCGATCTCGTTCAGCTCGTCACGGTTGATCGCCAGCGACATGGCTTCGCGGAACCGCAGGTCGTTGTACACGGCGCGTTTGGCTTCGTCTTCGATGGTGAAGTTGAAGCTGAAGGCGGGCATACCAACCGTCGGCTTGAGCTGGATCGCATAGTTGCCCTTCTCCTGGTTTTCCAGAAGCAGCGGCACGGATTCAAGGCGCACGGATTGCGATTTGTAATCCACCTCGCCGTTCACCAGCTTGAGGATGCGCACTTCGTTGTCGTTGATATAAAGCTCGTCCTGTGTCGAAATGTAGGGAAGCTGCTGACCTGTGGTGTCGACCTGGTGGAAATACGGGTTCGCCACCAGTTTGCGGCCTTCGGTCGTGTCGGTGATGTAGATATGCGATTCCAGCGTCGGCATGGTTGCCTTGGGCAGACCGTCCACGATGGCGGCACGCGACAGCATCGGTGTTGGCGTGTCGGTCCAGTCCGAGTTGCCGTAATAGGCAAGGATCGCATCGTAGCCGTTTTCAAAGCCAAGGCTCTGTGCATAGCTGTCCGCATCCGAGTTGATGTCCGGGTGGAACTGGCCAAGGAAATGCTTGGGCTGGAAGCCTTGGGCATAGGATGTAGCGAAGTGAGTCAACAGACCCGGCTTGGGTGCGGGCAGGTTGAAGATGACAGTCACGTCATCCGGTGTCTCGACAGTCATGGTTTCGCCACCCACAGTGACGTAATCCCGCGGCTGTTCGAAGATGTTGGTGTCGAGCATGATATTGTCATGCCAGAACGCCACGTCGGCGGATGTGAACGGCGCGCCGTCCGACCACTTGTGACCTTCGCGCAGGGTAAAGGTCAACTGCGTGTAATCGTCGTTCCATGACCATGATTTCGCAATGTTGGGAACGATGGTCTGAAGGTCGTCGGAATAGCGCACAAGGTTGACGTGACGCACCGACAGGAAATCCGATGTACCGGCTTCTGTCGCGTTGGACTGGGCGTTCAGTTCGCCACCGTACTGCCCGATGCTGTCATAAGGCACGATAACTAGTGGCTCTGCAGGCAGACGCTCCGCCAGCGGCGGCAGATCGGGGTTGCCCTTGATCATCGCGTTCAGCGCTTCGATCTCGGGATTTGTGGTGAACTCCATGGTGCAACCCGCGGCGTCCTGGAAGGCGCTCAGCTCGAACTGTTGCGGGAATTCACCAGCGGCAAAGTCTTGCATGTCGGCGACGGTGACTGCCGGGCAGTTGGCATAGGCCGCTGCCGGAAGAGCAACCAGGGCTACGCCTGAAAGTAGAAGTCGTTTCATTTTATCTCCTGTTGGTTATAAGTGGTGTATGGGGGCTGTTCCCCCCCTTTTTTCCCGGTTCAACGGTCTTCCGGTCATTTTGGGTATCCATGACATCATGCCGCGTTTCGGCAGATCTCGACGCGATCATGATATAGCTCTGGCGTGACGCCTCCTTCTTGTGGTCAGCCCGGTCGAAAAAGCTGGGTTTTGTTTCTCAGGCGAACATGACAGATCTGTGACAGGGTTCGGTTTCACGAAGCCACCTTAACGCCGGTTTCGGTAATCAATGTCCTTGAAAATGTGCCATCCCCATTTGCCATGTGATGGCAAAGCATATCCTGCATCAAATCAAGCATTGTCTGCAGATGCGCCGGGTTTTTCGCCAGATTACGACCTTCGATGCCGTTGGATGCATCCAAAAGGATCGGTGGCAGCCCTCCGGCGAACTGCACGAATCGCAACGGCCCGCGACGCAGCACTGCCAGATTCGCATTGTCTACCGACAGGCCATGATCTGTTTGCCAAAGCGTGGGCGTGAGCGGATCGCCGAAATCCAGCTGTGAAACTGACACCTCCCGCCAATCCCGCGGGGTTTCTCCGCCAAGAAACGGTTTCAGGCTTTTGCCATCCATGGCGTGCGGCGCATCCAGACCGAGACAGTCGAGGATCGTCGGCGTGACATCGATGGATTCCGTCGACTTCGTCACCACCATGCCGCGCAGGCCCGCCTGCGGCTGTCGGATGATCAGAGGCACGTGGAACGCGGCATCGTGAAAGGTCATCTTGCCCCAGAGGCCGTAGTCCCCCAGCATTTCGCCATGATCCGCCGTGAGGACTATGAGCGTGTCTTCGTATTGGCCGCTGTCCTTGAGCCACGACAAGATGCGTCCGATATGGTGATCCACCTCGGTCGCAAGCCCGAAATAGAGCTTTCGGATCATCCGCGTGGTCGCGTCCGACGCGTCCAGATCGGGAAACCCGACAACCGTTGACGCCACATTGCTCTTTCGGCGCGCGGTTTCGACATAGGGGTGCCAATCCGGGTCCGCTGCCTCGAGCGCCGAGGGCATGTTAGCCTCATCATACATCATGTTGTAGGGCGCCGGGGCCACAAACGGCGGATGCGGGCGGATATAGGTCACAAGCGCGAACCAGCCTTGCGGTCGTTTGGCCAGGTCGTCGATCACCCGGTCGGTCAGGAACGCGGTGTCGCTGTGTTCTGCAGCATAGAGCGCTGGGGCGTCCGGTGAATCGCCAACGGGGCGGTACATCTCGGGATAAGGCGGCACATCATAGCAATTGTCACGCAGATGCTGCTCCCATGCGCTCGAATCCCCTTCAAGCCGCATGCGCACAACCTCATCGAAACCGGGCGCAAGTTCTTCGTAGGAAAACAGCCTCGGGTCATCGGGCGGCAAAAACCTTGGGTCATGCGACGTGTCGGTGTAACCAAACAGCAGCGGATCGAAACCCGCGTCGCGCGCCACTGTCGCAAGGTTTGCAACGTCCCGCTTGAGCGGCGTGCCATTGCGTGTCGCCCGATGGTTTGACGCATACTGACCCGT
>CALGEF010000435.1 GCA_937881755.1 uncultured Acidobacteriota bacterium | reverse complement strand
TCGAGATGCGCGGCAGCCTGTCGGACGATCCGGTCAGCGGCGAGCCGGTGTTCGGCGGCATCATGCTGGACGTGACCGACCGCAAGCAGGCCGAGGACCGTCTGCGTGCGGCCGAGCGCCGCCTGCGCGCCGCCATCGAAGGCTTCGCCGGGCCGTTCGCCCTGTGGGATGCGCGCAAGCGGCTGCTCTACTGGAACCGCGCCTTCGCCAGCGATTTTGGCCTTCAGGATACGCTGCGCGCCGGCATGAGCCATGAGACGATGCAGATCGCGCGGGCTGGCGCGGTACTGATGGAGCGTCAGTCGTCGGAAGATAGCCGCACCACGCTGATCGCCCTGCGCTCAGGGCGCTGGCTGAAGATGGTCGAGCGCCCGGCTCCCGATGGTGGCCTGCTGACGGTCGGCGTCGATGTGTCCGAGAACATCCGCAACGAGGAAGAGCTGAAGCAGCAGCAGGAGAAGTTGAAGCGCGCCGTGCTCGATCTCCAGCGCTCGGAGGGCAAGGCCGAGGCCCTGTCGCGCAAGTATTCCGAGGAGAAGGCCAAGGCCGAGCACGCCGCCTTCACCAAGTCGGCCTTCCTCGCCAACATGAGCCACGAACTGCGCACGCCGCTGAATGCCATCATCGGTTTCTCCGAAATCATGATGAATGAACTCGCCGGCCCGCTCGGCCATGCCTCGTACAAGGACTATTCCCGCGACATCCTCGCGTCCGGCCAACACCTGCTCGACATGATCAACGACATTCTCGACATTGCGAAGATTGAAGCCGGCAAGATGACGATCACAACGCAGCTCATCGACCCGGTTGATCCGGTGGACGCCGCGATGCGGATGATCCGCCGGAAGGCCGAGGAGAAGGAGATCGAGCTGATGCTCGACGGCGCGCAGAACCTGCCGGACATCGACGCCGACCACCGCGCCATCCGCCAGATGGTGCTGAACCTTGTCTCCAACGCTATCAAGTTCACCGACCGGGGTGGCAGGATTACAGTCCGCGTCGAACAGCGCGGGCCGGAAATCTACTTCGGCGTCACCGATACCGGCATCGGCATTCCGGCCGAGGACATCTCCCGTCTTGGCCACCCCTTCGAGCAGGTCTCCAAGACCAAGGACCGCAACACCGACGGCACAGGCCTCGGCCTTGCGCTGACCAAGGCCTTCGCCGAAATGCATGGTGGCCGGCTGTCGCTGTCCTCAATCTACGGCGAGGGCACCACCGTCGCCTTCTACCTGCCCATCGGCGGGCCTGGCTCCTTCGGCGAACAGGACCCCTCGCGGGACGCGGCCTAGTTCACGCCCTGATCAGGGGCGCTTGTTCCAGGCCTTGATTTTCGCACCGGCAGACGTGACTTCTATCTCGCCCCACGCGCCGGTCTTCAGTTTGCGGTCCAGCTCCTCCGGCGCCGTGCCTGCAAGATCCGGCAGGAAGCGCGCGGTGCCATTGCTGGTGACGACGAGGATGTTCGCGTCGCCCGCCAACGTGCCGGTTTCCTTCAGCAGCGCGGCCCAACCGGCGCGGATCGCTGGCGGATCCACGATCCAGCCTTCCGGCGGCGTGGCGTCTTCGTCCCATGCCGCCAGCGCCGCCATGCCAAGGCGGGCGATCACGGCCTCCTCCGGCTGGTTCTCATCCGGTCCATAGTCGATCTCGCGCAGGAAGCTGCGGATCAGCAGCGCGGGCGCGTCCGGCCGTGTGCCGAGGATCTTTCGGGCCGTAGCGCGCGTGCGCTCAAGCGGTGAGGCCAGGGCCGCCGTGAAGCGGGTTTCCGCGAAATGCGCGGCAAGCGCCTCGGCCTGTTTGCGTCCGGATGGGGACAGGGGCAGGTCGGTGCGCCCGCCAACGCGGGTCACCACATCGCCCGCATCGAATGTGTTGCCGTGCCGGACCACGAACAGACGCGCCATCGCTTAGTTCCCGTCCGGATCGCCATGCGCGGCGACGAGGCGCTCGGCGAGGGCAATGTCTTCCGCGGTGTCGATGCCCGGAATGGCGATCCGCCCCGGCTGCACTTCCACTGCCTGCACCGTCAGCCCGTTCTCGATCAGGCGCAGCTGCTCGAGGCCCTCCAGGCGCTCATAGCGGCTCTCCGGCAGCGCGCAGTAGCGGCGCAGCGCTGGAAGCCGGTAGGCGTAGAGGCCGACATGCTGGCAAACCGGCGAGAGCGGGCCCATCCCGCGCAGGTCTTTCTCCTTGCGCATGGCAGGCAGGATGTTCTTCGAGAACCAGATGGCGCGGCCCGACGGATCGGTGACCAGTGTCGTGCCGGAGAACGGCGTCTCCAGCTTGTGCGCGCGCAGCCGGTCGAGCGCTTCCCAGCTGAGGCGGATGTAGGGCGTTGCCGCATCGGTGCCCGAGGTCGCCAGCGCGTCGACGATGGCGACGACATGCGCAGCCGGCGTGAACGGCGCGTCGCCCTGCAGGTTGACGACGAACTCAGGCGCGGCGCCGATCCCGTCGGCCGCTGCAAGTGCCCGGTCGGAGCCGGAGGGCAGGTCAGGGTCGGTCATCACCACGGGAATGCCGGCATCGCGGCAGTGTTCGAGGATGCGCATGTCATCGGTGGCGACGACGTGTTCCGCATGCTCCAGCTGGGCGGCGGCGCGCCGCGCAAGACCGGCCACGCGGTCCACCATGGCGCGCCCGGCGATCTTCGCGAGCGGCTTGCCCGGCAGGCGCGTCGAGGCATAGCGGGCCGGAACGACAATCAGGGTTTTCATTGCAGCAGGTTCGCTTCAGCGCATTACGGATAAGACCGGGCGACCTGGGAAAGGGCCATGATCGGCCCTACCCATTCCAGCGCTTCTTCCGGGACGCCTTCCTTGCGCAGGAACCCGGTGAAGGCCGGGATGAACTCGGGCTTGCCGGCGCATTGGCCGACCGCCGATTCCAGTTCCGGGATGATGATCCGCTCGAAACTGGTGGCGAAGTCGCGCAGGTCCTCCGCCTTCGCCGCCAGCAGGATCGCCTGCACCGGATCAACCTCGCCATCGGCGCGCAACAGGTTGCGCAGGTCGGACACGAGGTCGCGGTTCTCGTGGGCGAAGCGCTTCAGCACCCTGTCCGTCCGGTAATCGATCCACTCGGTGGTGCACGGTTCGGGCGCGGTCGTGCAGGCGCCGAGTGAAGTGGACACAAGCAGCGCAGCGCAAAGGGCACGAAGTTTCATGGCGTCCATCTCCCGTGTGTTTGTCTGGCGCGCACCCTAACGGCTCGGGCGCGCGGCGCAAAGCACCGGGTGACAGGCAAAGAAGACCCCGGTCCTTTCGGGCCGGGGCTGAGGGGTTCGGGGCTGGCGCGGTGTCATTCGCCTTTGAGCGGCGGTTCCGGGGCGGCGGGCGGTTCTGGCGGCGCGGGCGCTTCCGAGGCATCGGCACGGATAACCATCACCTGCCTGCGGCGCTCACCGGCAGCGGCGGCATTGAAGGCGGCCTTCTCGGCAGCCGTGATGCCGGGATGGGAGCCGATGACGGCCAGCGTTTCGGCGGCCTTCAGCCGGTCGCGGTTGCCTTGGACACAGGCGAGGCGGAAGACTTCGCCATCGGCGTCTGCGCGCTCGAGAATGCGGGTCTCGCCGGCGGCCAGTTCGGCATCCTTGCAGCTCTCCATCAGCGCGTCGATGACGGCGGCCTGGGCCTCGACCTTCGCTTCGAAGGCGGGGCCGAAGCGGGCCTCCATGATTTTTTCAATTTCCCCGGCGCTCGCCTCAATCCGGCGTTCCAGGGTCAGCACGCGGGCTTCGGTCTGTTCGTCCATGTTCTGGTCGAGGCGGTCGGCATGGATTTCCATGCGCAGTTCCATGTCGGCGGCGCGCGCCTCGATCTCGGCTGACTTGGCTTCCATCCGGGCTTCGAAATCTTCTGCCCAGGCTTCGATCTCTGCCTCCGACATGTTGTTGAAGTCCATTGTAAGGGCTTCGATGGCGCTGGCGACGCCGAGGCTGGCGCCGAGGCCGGCGAGTTCCGTGCTGAGGCGGGTGATCTCGATGAAATCGGGATCGCTGGTCATGTCGGTTGCGTCGCCGAGAATCGAGGGTCCGGTCAGTTCGGCGACGTCGGTGCTGATCCGGGCTTCCAGCTCGGCAAGTTCCGGTGGGATCGGCGGCACCGGCATGACTTTCGCCATCGGATCACCGAGCAGCACGATCTGGCGGTCTGTGTCTTCGCTGCTGATCAGGAGGTCGTCGGTCTCGATGCGGAATTCATGCGTGTCTTTGTTTTCAGGCTCGGCAGCGGCGGCCACCGAGGCGGTGATCGCCAGCGTCGAGGCGCCGAACAGGAGGGCCGCGCCGAAGCCGATCATGCGGCGGCGGGACGAGGGGGCGGGATAGGTCATGCGGGTCAGTCTTTCCTTTAGGGCGTGGGTCAGGGGCAGACGGCCAGTCGCAAGTGCCGGTTCGGGCAGGTGGAGGCGGGCCGCCTTGATCAGGGTGGACCCGTAAGCATGCGGACTGGTCTGGCAGCGGGCCAGGACATCAGCGTCGCAGGCGGCTTCCTGATCGGTCCGGAATGCATTCCGGGCAATGTAAGCCAGCGGGTTGAACCACATCGCCGCCACGAAGAGTTCACAGACCTGCAGGGCCCAGAGATCGCCGCGCCGCACATGCATCAGTTCATGGGCGAGCGCGGCACGCGCCTCCATCGGCGTGTAGTCGTCCTCGAACCAGGCCGGCACCACGACAACGGGGCGAAATAGTCCGGTCACGAACGGACCGCGGGAGATCAGGCTCGCCACCAGGCGCGGCGGACGACGCAGGCCGGTCTCGGCCGCCACCCGGGCGACAAGGTCAGCCATCGGCGCAGGTACCGGCATCGCCTCGCGGTCTACCGTCTGCATGAAGCGCCAGTGGGCGATGAGGTTGCGCGCCGCGAGGAACACCGCGCCAGCGACCCAGGCCGCGACCGCAGCGATGAGCAAGACCGGCATCACCTGCGCCGCCAGGGACAAGGTGCCTGGCTCTGCCACGGCCATGTCGGTCTCCGGGGCCGGAGTCCAGGCGGCCACGACCGGCGGCGGCGCGGTGACCATGACATCCGGCTCGAGCGGGGCTGGCATGTCGGCGGCGGCCTCTCCGGCGGGTGCAAAGTCGAGATTCAGCATCGACAACTGCGTCTGCAGCGGCGGCAGGAAGAAGCGCGCCGCCGGGATCGCCCAGAGCAGGTAGACCACCCCCGCCCCGAACTGGCGCGCCACCGGTCGGCGCAGCATCAGCACGATCAAGAGCAGGACCGACACCGCCAGCAACGTCTCGAGCGCGTGGGAGAAGTCCCCGTTGAGAATGGCGTGGATCATTTCTTCAGCTCCCCCAGGAGTTTCTCGAGTTCGGCAATGTCTTCGCGCGTCAGGCCGCGGCTGTCGGCCAGGTGGGCGACCAGCGGCGCGGCGCGCCCGGAGAAGACGCGGTCAATGAACTGCGTGGCGGCTGCGGCCTTGTATTCGTCTTCCTTGATGGCGGGAAAATACAGGTAGCGCCGGCCATCTTCGACGGTCGTCAGCGCGCCCTTTTCGACAAGGCGGGAGAGGAAGGTTTTCACCGTGCGCACGTTCCAGTTGCGCCCGTCGCCGAGCGCGTCATGCACATCGCTCGCGGCCAGTCCAGGGCGCTCCCAGAGGACATCCATGACCTCAAGTTCGGAAGCGGAAATCTGTGTCATCTGCCACCTGTGTACGACTACAAGCGTGGTCATATTATGGACTACAGATGTGGTCAATACGGCGATTCTAAAAACCCGGTAACGCGAACATACGCAGCCGGGGGGCGTGTGCGCCCTTCATTTCCGGGAATCCCTCCTGTAGGGTCTGCATGTGCCGCGTAAACCGTTTCCGGACGGACCTGGGAGTTAGAAGCATGCAACCTGGAATCCTTGCGGCCCTGGTTCTTGCGGTACTTCCAGCGGGCTGCGAATCGTCCGGAGCCTACGGGCCGGTCCTCGGCGAGGTCCTGACCCGGCCCGGCGGCGCGCTGGCCACCGCCGAAATCGACGCCGGCCTGCGCGAAGCGCTGGTGGTCGCCGCCACCAATGTCGCCAGCCAGCTCGGCCGCGAGAACGGCTATTTCGGCGACCAGCGCATCCGCATCCCACTGCCGGAAACCTACCGAGAGGTGCAGCGCAATCTCGCCGTGGTCGGCGCCAGCGGCCCGCTGGATGATGTCGAGCTGCGCCTCAACCGCGCCGCCGAAGCGGCCGTGCCGGAAGCCCGGGCGCTGATCCTCGGCGCCGTGCGCAACATGACGATCGAGGATGCGCTTGGCATCCTGCGCGGCGGCGATACGGCCGCCACCGATTTCCTCCGTACGCGGACCGAGACGCATCTGGCCGCCGCCTTCACCCCGCATGTGCGCACTGCGCTTTCCCAGTCCGGGGCCTTCAGGTCGATGGAAAACTATCTGTCCGGAATCGGTCTCGGCGGCACAACGTCCAGCGTGCAGGCGGACCTGACGTCGCATGCCGTAGGGCTCGGGCTTGACGGCATCTTCCTCTATGTGGCCGAAGAGGAAAAGAAGATCCGGGAGAATCCCTTGGCACGCACGAGCGACCTTCTCCGCAAGGTGTTTGGAGCTGCTGCCTGATGCGCCGTTTCAACGAAGACATGAAATCCGGCGGGCAGATGGCCGGGATCGAGTTCGGTGATCCGATCAAGCCCTATGCCGCCGTCTGGCTGCACGCGACCGGTTTCAACGCGATGACCTACCAGTCGATGCTGGCACCGCTCGGCCTGCGCGCACGCGTCGCCGCGCTCGACCTGCGCGGGCATGGTCGCTCTTCGATGCCGGCCAGGGGCGGGCTCGACTCCTGGAACCGGTACCGCGATGACGTGATCGAGTTCCTCGACAACGAAGCGCCGCAGGGCGTCGTGCTCGGCGGCCATTCGATGGGCGGCTGCGTCGCGCTGCTGGTTGCCGGCAAACGCCCGGACCTCGTGAAAGGCCTCGTGCTCGCCGATCCTGTGATCATGTCGCGCAAGACCTATTTCTGGAACCATGTCTTCCCGCCGGTGAACTGGCTGATCCGGCGCAACCACATGGCTGCGCGTGCCCGCAAGCGGCGCGGCGAGTTCAATTCCTTTCGCGAGGCACTCGACGGTTATTCCGGCAAGCCCGCCTTCAAATCCTGGCGCGAGCCCTTCCTTGCCGACTATCTGCTCGATGGTCTCGACCGCACGGACACCGGCCCCGCTGACGCGGAGAAGCAGAGCTGGAAACTGCTTTGTACCCCGACATGGGAAGCCGCCACGTTCGGCGCCCAGCGCAATGCGCCGTGGAGCGCGCTCGGCAAGGTGCGCAAGAAGAATATCCCGATTGTCATCCTGCGCCCCAGCCGCGACTCTGTGATCTCCGAAAATGTCCGTGCCGAGATCATCCGGAAAAATCCCTCGCTGATGATGCGCGCCATCCGCGGCACCTCGCACTTCCTGCCTATGGAAGCGCCCTACGAAATCCGCGACCAGCTCTCCGCCTTCATCGCCCGCCTCGTCGAGCGCTACACGCTGGAAGAGGATGGTCTGGTATTGCGCAACCTGCGCCAGCGCAGACGGCGGGCGGGGTAGGTCGAGGTGTTCGCGCACTCTCCGCGGATGCCTGCAAAGCCTTCGCAGGGAGCTTCGGTGCCAGATCGGGAAGGCTAAAACCCGTGCTCACCACAAAGTCTGATCCGGCGAGACAGCCTTCGCGAGCTTGCCCATCAGCCGCGCCAGTTCCAACTGTTCCTTTTCGGACAGCGCACTGACCAGCTGCGCTTCCTCCGCCAGGGCCAGCGGCACGATCAGCTCATAGATGCCAGTCCCGGCCGGGGTCAGCACGAGGTTTGACCGCCGCGCATCATCCGTGGACGCACGCCGCTCCAGATAGCCCATCTCGATCAGTCCGGCGACCGCTCGGCTCACCGCCACCTTGTCCATCTGCGTGCGCTGGCCGATCTCGGTCGCGCTGATGCCGGGTGTGTCGGCGGTCACCGCCATGACGCGCCATTGCCAGATCGAGAGCCCGAACTCCCGGTCATACAGTTCCGCAATCCGCTGCGAGACGGCGTTCGAGAGTACCGACAGCCGGAACGGCAGGAAGGTCGCGAGGCGAAGGGGCGCGGGGTGGGTCTTTTCGGGCATCTGTTCCTCTGGACTCGCTTGCAGGGCGAGGCAACATTAGTTACATATGAAACTATATTACCCCACCTTGCAAGACAGGAGCCCGTCCCATGGCCGATCTTTTCGACAATCCCGCCGGTCTCGACGGTTTCGAGTTCATCGAATTCTCGGCCCCTGAAAAGGGCGTACTGGAGCCGGTCTTCGAAACCATGGGCTTCATCAGGGTCGCCCGCCATCGCTCCAAGGATGTCGAGCTCTGGCGCCAGGGCGGCATCAACCTGATCACCAATTATGAGCCACACTCCGCCGCCTGGTATTTTTCGCGCGAGCACGGCCCCTCCGCCTGCGGCATGGGCTTTCGTGTGAAGAATGCCCGGGAGGCCTATGGCCATCTCCTCAGGCAGGGCGGCGAGCCCGTCGAAGCCAGGACCGGCCCGATGGAACTCCACATCCCTGGCATCCGCGGCATCGGCAATTCGATCATCTACCTGATCGACCGCTATGACAGCGGCGCGGGCGAGCTTTCCATCTACGACATCGATTTCGAATACCTGCCGGACGTTGACCGCCATCCGAAAGGCGCGGGCTTCAAGGTGATCGATCACCTGACCCACAATGTCTATGGCGGCCGCATGAAATACTGGGCGGATTTCTATGAGACGCTCTTCAATTTCCGCGAGATCCGCTACTTCGACATCAAGGGCGAGTATACCGGCCTCACGTCCAAGGCGCTGACCGCGCCGGACGGGAAGATCCGCATACCCCTCAACGAGGAAGGCAAGGGCGGCGGCGGCCAGATCGAGGAATTCCTGCGCGAGTTCAACGGCGAGGGCATCCAGCACATCGCACTGATCTGCGACGACCTCTATGCCTGCTGGGACGACCTGAAGAAGCGCGGCGTGCCGTTCATGACCGCGCCGCCGGAGACCTATTACAGGATGCTGTCGGATCGCCTGCCGGGGCACGGCGAAGACGAGGCCGGCCTCAAGGCGCGCGGCCTGCTGCTCGACGGCACGACCGAGGGCGGCGAAGCGCGTCTCCTGCTGCAGATCTTCGCTCAGCCGCAGATCGGCCCGGTCTTCTTCGAATTCATCCAGCGCAAGGGCGACTACAAGGAAGGCTTCGGCGAAGGCAACTTCAAGGCCCTGTTCGAGTCGATTGAGCGCGACCAGGTCGAGCGCGGCGTGCTCGCGGTGAAGGAGAAAGTGTAATGGCAGCTCCCAAACTCAAAGGCGTCCACCACGTCGCCTATCGCTGCAAGGATGCGAAAGAGACGGTGGAATTTTACCAGAAGACGCTCGGCATGGAGTTCCAGCTGGCAATTGCCGAGGACCACGTGCCCTCGACCGGCGCCTACGATCCCTACATGCACATCTTCCTCGATGCCGGGAACGGCAACGTGCTCGCCTTCTTCGAACTGCCCGAGCAGCCTGAAATGGGCCGCGACCCGAACACGCCCGTCTGGGTCCAGCACATCGCCCTGCGCCTCGGCTCGCTCGACGAACTCCACGCCGCCAAGGCGCACCTTGAGTGCCTCGGTCTCGAGGTTCTCGGCCCGACGCATCACGGCATCTTCAAGTCGATCTACTTCTTCGACCCCAACGGCCACCGCCTCGAACTCACCGCCGACATCGGCACGCCGGACCAGATGGCGCAGCTGAAGAGCGTTGCCCAGCCGATGATAGATCAATGGGCGGCCACGAAAAAAGCCCCGCGCCACGCCGCCTGGCTGCACGAGAAGATCAAGGAAGAGTCCTGACCTTCCCCGCCTCTCCCGTTCCGCGGGAGAGGGGCCGGGGGTGAGGGGGGCTGACATCTCCTCCTCAAGGGTGTTCAGTCAGACAAGAGCCCTCATCCCAACCCCTCTCCCGCGGGGCGGGAGAGGGGCTAAAAAAGATCAAAGGAAACGCCCCCATGAAACTCGCCACCCTTCGCAACGGCACGCGCGATGGCCGCCTCGTCGTCGTCAGCCGCGACCTGACGCGCGCCACCGATGCCGCCCGCATCGCGCCGACGCTGCAGGCCGCGCTCGACAAGTGGAACATCTACGGCCGGGAGCTGGAAACGCTGGCGGGGCAGGTGGAACTCGGCTCGGTCCCCACCTTCCGCTTCCACGAGCATGACTGCGAAAGCCCGCTGCCGCGCGCCTATCAGTGGGCGGACGGTTCGGCCTATATCAACCATGTCGAACTCGTCCGCGCGGCGCGCGGGGACACGGTGCCCGAGAGTTTCTACTACGACCCCCTGATGTATCAGGGCGGCTCGGACGGTTTCCTCGGCCCCCGCGATGCGATCCCGCTGGGCGATCCCGCCTGGGGCCTCGACATGGAAGGCGAGATCGCGGTGATCACCGATGACGTGCCGATGGGCGTCAGCGAGGAAGAGGCCGCCCTCCACATCCAGCTGATCCTGCTCTGCAACGACGTGTCGCTGCGCGGCATCATCCCCGGCGAACTTGCCAAGGGCTTCGGCTTCTTCCAGTCCAAACCCGCCAGCGCCTTCTCCCCGGTCGCCGTCACGCCCGATGAGCTTGGCCCCAACTGGCAGGACGGCCTCGTCCACCTGCCGCTCCGCGTCGACCTCAACGGCGCCCCCTTCGGCCGCGCCAATGCGGCGCTGGACGCGACCTTCAATCTCCCCCGCCTCGTCGCCCACGCCGCCAGGACGCGCAAACTTTCCGCCGGCACGATCATCGGTTCGGGCACCGTCTCTAACAAGGGCAAGGATGGCGGCGCGGGCAAACCCGTCGCCGACGGAGGGCTTGGCTATTCGTGCATCGCCGAAATCCGGATGATCGAAACCGCCCGCGACGGCGTCCCGAAAACGCCCTTCATGAAAGCGGGCGATACCGTGCGCATCGAGATGAACGACGCATCCGGCCATTCCATCTTCGGCGCCATCGAGCAGACTGTCGCGGCAGTCTGAGCGTTTTCAACACCTGTAGAAACTTTCGCCGCACTAGGGCATTCAGGCGCCGCTGTCTGTGCTAGTGGCAAGGTAGCAGCGGTAACGCGACCAGGGAGTGACAGGCCGGATGGCAAGCAAGGTCTACAAATCGGCGAAGGAGGCCCTCGAAGGGCTCACCTTCGATGGCATGACGGTGATGGCCGGTGGCTTCGGCCTGTGCGGCATCCCGGAAAACCTGATCGTCGCCCTGCGCGATTCCGGCGTCAAAAACATCACCGCGATTTCCAACAATGCCGGCGTCGATGATTTCGGCCTCGGCCTGCTGCTGAAAACGCGCCAGATCAAAAAGATGATCTCGTCCTATGTCGGCGAGAACAAGGAGTTTGAGCGCCAGTATCTCTCCGGCGAGCTTGAGCTCGAGTTCAACCCGCAAGGCACGCTCGCCGAACGCTGCCGGGCAGGCGGGGCAGGCATCCCCGGCTTCTACACAAAAACCGGCGTCGGCACGATCATCGCCGACGGCAAGGAACACCGCGAGTTTGGCGGCGAAACCTATATTCTCGAAACCGGCCTCGTTGCAGATCTCTCTATCGTCAAGGCTGAGAAGGCCGACACGCAAGGCAACCTGATCTTCAACAAGACCGCCCGCAACTTCAATCCGCCGATGGCGATGGCCGGCAAGGTCACCGTCGCCGAAGTCGAAGAGATCGTCCCCGCCGGTGATCTGGACCCGGACCATGTCCACCTGCCGGGCGTCTTCGTGCAGCGCATCATCAAAGGTAGTTTCGAAAAACGCATCGAGCAGCGCACTGTGCGCAAGCGGGAGAACACCTGATGCCCTGGACACGTGACGACATGGCAGCACGCGCCGCAAAGGAACTGCGCGACGGCTACTACGTGAACCTCGGCATCGGCATTCCGACGATGGTGGCCAACCATATCCCCGAAGGCATGGACGTGACGCTGCAGAGCGAAAACGGCATGCTCGGCATGGGCCCGTTCCCCTATGAGGGCGAGGAAGACGCCGACCTCATCAATGCCGGGAAGCAGACGATCACGACGCTGCCGCGCACCAGCTTTTTCGACTCGGCGACCAGCTTCGCGATGATCCGCGGCGGCCATATTAACATCGCCATCCTCGGCGCTATGGAAGTCGCCGAAAACGGCGACCTCGCCAACTGGATGATCCCCGGCAAGCTCGTTAAAGGCATGGGCGGCGCGATGGACCTCGTCGCCGGCGTCAAACGCATCGTCGTCGTCATGGACCACGCCAACAAGGCCGGCGAATCCAAGGTGCTGAAAGCCTGTACCCTGCCGCTCACCGGCAAGGGCGTCGTGGACCGCATCATCACCGACCTTTGCGTGCTGGACGTCGTCCCCGGGGGGCTCAAACTCGTCGAACTCGCCCCCGGCGTGACGCTGGACGAAGTGAAAGCGAAGACCGAAGCGACGATGGTCAGTGAGCGCTCTTGAACCCTTCTCCTGAGGCAGGAGGGGCTTTCACAAACTAAACGCCATCAACAAACAAAACACGGTAATCCGCCGCCTGGAACCGATGCACCCTGGCCGCCGTGTATTCCGGGCTCTCATACCAGGCCCTCGCCTCCGCCATCGTCGGGAAGGCTAGGATCACGACGCCGTCGGCCGCTGCGCCTTCGGTCACCTCGTGCTTGCCGTAGAAGGCCAGCGCCGTGATCTTGTGGTCGCCCCGCGCAGCGCCGGCCGCGGCGCCGTATTTCGCCATCGCATCAGCGTCGCGCAGCTTCTCGCGGATCAGGATTACATAGGCGGTCATCAGCGTCTCCCCTGGTTTCGGCGCTGCTGACTTTCGCGGCTCACAGGCGGGCGCGCAATTCCTTCCCCCGCGTCGCGGGGTTTCACGCGCGGGCAAAAGCCGCTAGGCCTGCACCATCTTTTCCGGATGTTTCCCATGTCGCATTTCTCTGCCCTGTCCACACTCCCGCCCGACGCTTTGCTGGGCCTGATGATGGCCTTCCGCGCCGATCCGCGCGCCGACAAGTATGATCTTGGCGTCGGCGTGTACAAAGACCTTGCGGGTCAGACGCCGATCCTCTCGGCGGTGAAGAAAGCCGAGGCCCGTCTCCTCGCGGCGCAGACGACGAAAGTCTATGAAGGCCAGCGCGGCAACACCGATTTCTGCGGCCATATCGAGGACTTCGTCTTCGGCAAGGACCATCCCGCCCGCAAGGAAGGCCGCACGATTTCCTTCACGGCGCCCGGCGGCAGCGGCGCGCTGTTCCAGGGCGTCAGCCTGATGCGCAAGACAGGCGCCAAGCGCGTCTGGGTGTCGAAGCCGACCTGGCCGAACCACCCGAACTTCGTCAAATCCCTCGGTCTCGACGTGAAGGAATATGCCTACGCGCGGGACGGGGAGTTCTACCGCCCAGGCATGCTCGCAGACCTGTCGGCTGCCGAAGCCGGCGACGGCGTGATCATTCAGGGGCCGTGCCATAACCCGACCGGGATCGATCCGCATATTGACGACTGGAAAGCCCTCGGGGCGCTGGCGAAAGAGAAAGGCCTGCTGGTCATGCTGGACGTTGCCTATCACGGCTTCGCCCAGAGCCTTGACCGCGACATGGACGGCGTGCGCGCCTTCATGGCCGGGGCTGGTGAGGCGATGGTCGCCTATTCCTGCTCCAAGAATTTTGGCCTCTACCGCGAACGCACCGGTTGCTTCCTCGTCCTCGGCGAAACCGAAGCCGGCATCGCGGCGGCCACCACCCACGTCGCCGACAATGGCCGCGCCACCTGGTCGATGCCGCCAGCGCACGGGGCAGGGATCGTCGCGGCGATCCTCGGCGACGCGCAGCTGCGTAGCGAGTGGGAAACCGAGCTCAATTCCATGCGTACACGGATGAAAAACCTGCGGAATTCGCTTTCTGACGCCCTCGTCTCCGCCGCGGGCTCCAGCGCACTCGCCGCCCTGAAAGCCCAGAACGGCATGTTCTCGCAGCTGCCGGTC
>CALGEF010000434.1 GCA_937881755.1 uncultured Acidobacteriota bacterium | reverse complement strand
GTATCAGGCACCTGTGATTCCGGGTACTAGTTGGGGGTCTCTCCCGGATACCCGGCCTCACGCCGGAGCCGCGCCTGGAACCACGCCACCGCGCCTTCATGCCGCGGCGACAAGGGCCCGGCCTTGTAGATGCCACCAACAATGTTGCGGTGCACGATCTCGCACATCTTCAGGTCTTCGTCCGTCACCGCGTCGGACAGCTTCAGCATGTCTTCGAGTTCTGCGCCCCGCGCCGGATCGAAGAAATACAGATAATCGAGACGCGTCTCTTCCGGCCCAACCGGCGAGATGCGTTCCATCATCACGCCGTGCTCGTACACATTGATGCCCAGCCACGGCCATGCCCAGGCCCAGTAGCCCGAATAGACATTGTCGGCCTTGCGCGACGGCGCCCGGTGCACCGCGATCTCGCCTTCCATGTGCACTGTGTAGTTCGCCGAATCGATCTCCGCATCGAGCCCCGGATGGATCAGTGGCACATGGTAGCCCTCGAGGTAATTCTCGACATAGGCCTTCCAGTCACACCTGATTGTGTGCGAACGCCGCAGCGCAAAAGGCTGAACCGTTTCATCCGTCCACGACGCATCCACCGGCGCCATCATCTTGGCGACAGGCGGCGCTGCTTCGCAGAGCGCGACAAGCAGGAATCCCCGCCAGGTCTCCATCCGCACCGGCGTCAACCCTTGCTCACGCGGATCAAACCCGTCCGCCGCGCCGAAATCCCGAGCCGATTGCAGCCGACCTTCGAACGTGAACCGCCAGCCATGATAGGCGCAGGTGATCGCCCCCTCGCAATGCCCGGCCGGCGTCGTTGCGAGCGGCCCTGCCCGGTGCGGGCACACGTTGTGGAACGCGCGCACCACGCCGTCCTTGCCGCGTACGGCGAGAACGGATCGCCCGGCGATCTCATCCGTCAGGAAGTCGCCTGCCGCCTTCAGCATGTTCTCATGCCCGATCAGCCGCCAGGCCTTGGCGAATACGGTCTGCCGTTCCAGCGCAAACACTTCCGCTCGCCCGTAGAGCGATGGCTCCAACGCCCGCACCAGCGGCTTGCCCGGCCCGTCCGCCATCAGGGCACCACGCCCTCGACGACCATCAGCCGCGAAAAGGTGTTGTCCGTCCGCAGATGAATGATCTCAGCGTACTCAGGCGATTCGAGGAACGCCTTCGCCGCGTCGAAACTCGGATATTCGAGGATCACCACGCGTCCCCTCGGCGGCGGGCCTTCCCGGCCTTCGGCCTTGCCGCCGCGCACGAGGTAACGGCCGCCTGCCGCGGCCACCATTGACGCTGCAGCCGCCTTGTAGCCTTCGTAGGCTTCCGGGTTGGTGACGTCGATCTCGACGATGACATAGCCCTTGGGCGAGGTGGCTGCTTCCGGCGCCGGCGCGGCGGCGCAGCCGGCGACCAGAACAAATGCCGCGATCGCGGTCAATCCTGCTTTCATGCCGATGTCCTCCCTGTGCGCAAACAGGCCCTATTCCGGGCCATCGCGCAATCCTCCCCGAGGGAGCCGGCGACCGATTTTTCGCGGCTGGCCCTTTAAATCTCCGGCAAAAGCGACTAACTGTTTATCGATAAGAACGAGGAGCCCCACCGGGACCACCATGTATACGACCGAAGACCAGATCCTGATTGAAAGCCGCGTCGCAAACGAGAAAAAGAGCGCAGGCGCCGCATATTTCCTCTGGTTCTTCCT
This sequence comes from uncultured Acidobacteriota bacterium, assembly GCA_937881755.1. Lineage (GTDB taxonomy): Bacteria > Pseudomonadota > Alphaproteobacteria > Caulobacterales > Hyphomonadaceae > Hyphomonas. The sequence goes on along the minus strand of CALGEF010000434.1, from coordinate 3,329 downwards.
CGGTTTCGTCTCGGCGCACCGCTTTTACCTGGGCAAACCGGTCACAGCCGTTTTACAAATCCTGTCATATTTTATCGTTATCGGCTTCGTCTGGTGGCTGGTAGACCTTTTCCTGATCCCCGGCATCATCCGAGACAAGATGGACGAAACCCGCGGCCGCTTCGCCCGCAAGATGCACCGCTTCGCCTACTAGCATGCCCGCCTGACCCTCGCGGAAGTGTGGCCCTCATCCACCGCCAGATTGACTGTTTACTTTTACTAAAGTAAAAATATTTTGGCGGAGAGAAAGGATATTGCATGTCCGGATTCGACCGTCCCAGGGGGCTCGCCAGCGTGCTTTGCTTTGCCGATCCCAATGCGGCTTTCCTCTGGCCGGAGGAGGCGTTCGGGTTCGAGCCCTATTTAGTGCTGCTCGACGGGCATGACAGGATTGCGCATTCCGAAATTTCATTCGGCACCGGCTTCATCGAAAAGTCCTCCGGCGGAACCATCCGCACACAGACACACCTGTGAAGGCCCGCCCCAGCCTTGACGCCGCGCTGACCGCTCTCGCCGATCCAGACCGGCGGCGGGCGATCGAACTGCTTGGCAAGGCGCCGCGCCGGGCGGGCGAACTCGCTGAAGCGCTGGGCCTGCCTGCACCTGCGATGAGCCGGCACCTGCGTATCCTGAAGCAAGGCGGCCTCGTCGAGGAGACGCATCCCGACTTCGATGGCCGTGTGCGCATCTATATACTGAAGGAGGGCGGCATGGCCGATCTCAAACTCTGGCTGGCCGAGACCGACAAGCTCTGGGCGGCGCAGTTCACGACCTTCAAGGCGCACATGGAGAAGAGGCGCAAGTAAGCGCTGTCTTCGTCTTCATCCGCGTGCCGGCCACGCCTGAAGATACATTTGATGCGTTTACGGATTATATCAGCCTCTGGTGTCGCCCCGGCGCTCTTTTCCAGCTGACCCCGCGCGGCGACGGCTCGCTCGCCTTCGACGGCCAGACCCGCCTCAGCACCACTCTGCCGAATGGCAAGGTCTTCGAAATCGGCCGCGTCACCACCTGGGAGCACGGTGCCAGCTTCAGGCCATCCCAGGCCATCTCGCCAATGTCTGGCGCGCCGGTCTCGCGGCACTGGCTGTGCGGCTCACACCTCGATGAAGCGCGGCGCGCAGGAAACCGGGAAGTTCACCGACTGCGCGATAAAACAGACCTTGTGGATCTGGTGGTGAATGGCCTCGGCCTTCACAAGGTCTGCCCCGCGCGCTACCTTGATCACTGGCCTGAGCGTCGCCGAAAGAAAACGCCCGGCACCGCCCGGACCTGCTTCCCCCACACCGACAGGCTCGTCCCGGTAGTCATGGACGACTATGCCCGCATCGCTGGCACAGTGCAGGTACCAGAGCATGTGACACGCTGAGCGCGAGGACAGGAGCAGGTCCTCCGGATTGGGCCGCGACGGGTCGCCGCCAAGCAGCGGATCATTCGAGCACGCGATCACCGGCTTGCCGGGCGTCTCCACCTGCCAGGTCCGGTCGTAGGCCTTGTAGTGCGCCGTGCCCTCTCCCCGGTTCCCGGTCCAGGCGACCGTGGCTGTGTAATCGTGCGTTTTCATGCGGGGCGTCCTTCAGTGCCCGCCGGATAAATCTCGCTGAACCGCGCCCGCAGCGCCGGCCGCCTCGTCCGGAAGCTTTCCACCACCAGCGCATCCTCCGCCGCCACGGCGTCGGCGGCCGCATACTCAGTCGAGATATGCGAGGCTGGGATCGCCCAGCGGCTTTCATCCAGTGTGGCGGCGCAGAGGATCACGAGGTCCGGTGCCGCTTCCGGCAGGTGACACATTCGTTTGCCGCGCAGTGCGCAGCGCTCGATGGGAATCGCGTTGCCGCTGCCGCCGGTGCGGATGAACCTGCCGCGCGGCACACCGAGAGTTTCGAGCGGGCCCTTCGCCACGTGCAGGTAGAGCGCAAGCGGGCCGCCAGAGAGGCGCTTGCTGTCGTCGCAATGGCAGCCGCCTTCGAGAGGCTATGCCGGCAAGGCCGGGCGGGAGATGGCGATGCGTTTCATGCCGCTAAGATTATGCCGCAGACCGGGCCTAAGCAATCGGTCCGGCATTGACGCCGCCTGCGCTGCGGAGAACAGTCCTGCCCATGAAACGCGCCCTCGCCCTGACTGCCCTCGCCCTCGCCGCCTGCACCGGAGTGCCCGCCTCCCTCGTCGAGGCACCGGCCGCCGAAACCGCGCCGTCCTGGCGCGCGGTTGATCCGGACAATCTTGTCATCCTGGACGCGCCGACCGGCCAGGTCGTGATCGAGCTGTTCCCGGAAGCGGCGCCCGCCCATGTTGCGCGCCTGCGCGAACTTCTGGCCGAAGGCTTCTACGACGGCGAATTCTTCTACCGGGTTATCGAAGGCCATGTCGCCCAGGCGGGCCGCGAGTTCCCGATGGCCAGCAAGCCCTGGCCGAACGTGCCGCTGGAGGCCGAACGGGCCGTCCCGGCCGAAGGCTTCGTGCCGCTCGGCAACGCAGATCTTTTCGCCCCTGAGGCTGGCCACCGGTCCGGTTTCGCCGTCGGGCGCGGCGCCGGACAGGAATGGCTGCTGAACTGCCCCGGCGCGCTGGGCATGGCGCGCGACGATGGACCGGATACCGGCAGCACCGAAATCTACTTCCCCCTGCAGCCGCGCCGTTACCTCGACCGCAATTATACGATCTTCGGCCGCATCATTGACGGCATAGAACACATCCAGCGGCTGCCGCGCGTCAATCCGTCCACGGAAGAAGAGATGAATGCCATTTTCGGCGAAGACGAACCCCTCGCCTACCAGATTGCCATGTTCCGCCGTTCGAAGCTGAACTTCAATGCGGTCTTCGCGGCCCGGCTTGCCTCTGCGATACCCGAATCCGAACGCCCGGCCTACGAAGTGATGGACACCGCCTCCGCCGAATGGGCGGCGTTAAAGGAGTCCAAGCGTGACTATTCCGCGATTCCCGCCTTCATCGCCCCGCCGGTTAACAAGCTCGACATATGCTCGCTGCCGGTTCCGGCGCGCCTGTCAGCCCCCTCACAACCCTAGCCCATTACCCTGCCGGCATCTGCGACGCGAATGCCCGGGACCTGGAGTTTCTCTCCTGCACCTCGAAACCGCCTTAACGTCTTCGATCGGGAACAGGGTTGATGGCCAGTCCTTGTGCGGCCTCAGGCCACTTTCGAACCTTTTGCAGTTATAATCTGCTCGGTAGCAGACAGAATTCGGGGCGCTGGGCTTTCCCGACCCAGGGGCGCGCCAGGACCCGCAAGCCACCGCCCTGCAGGCTTCGAGGCGCCATAGTTTGGTCAG
>CALGEF010000433.1 GCA_937881755.1 uncultured Acidobacteriota bacterium | reverse complement strand
ATTGACGGAACTCCGCTACTGAGACGGGCGAACGACCAAGCTGAACCGTGTTCCCTTCAACTGAAATTGCCACAGAATCCGAGGGCTCGTGCGGTCTTGCGCAAGAGGCGAGCGCGAAAGTGGTCGCGCCGAGCAGAAACCCAACGCACAAGCAGCTTATAGCACGCCGAGAAGGCAGCAACTCGATCCAAAAGTGCGGTCTCGAGCTTTTCTCAAAGTGTTTCATGCCGCAACGCGCCCGCTCCATTTACGTCGAGAACAACAAGTGACATTTTTTGCTCTCAAGCGTCACGTTCGAAAAACGCGAATTCTCGAGCCAGTTACGATTTCTTGCTTGCAAAAAACGGACCGATCGGTAGGTAACATATAGCGAGTCCGCGGCGTCTTGAACAGGCAAATTTCAGGTTATGGCTAATTACGAGGCAGGCATCGGTCCGCTTGCACACTAGGGAGTAAGATATGAGTCCTCGTTTCATTTCTTCAGGCATTGTGGCGATCGCCCTTTCGGCCTGTATGGCGCCGGAACAATCTGGAGCGCCCGCCGCATCCCCACAGACCGGTGCTCCAAGGCCGGACGTCATTGTCATCGTCGCCGACGATCTTGGCTATTCCGACGTTTCAGCTTACGGAATCAACCGAATACCGACCCCCAATATTGACCGGATCGGCGTAGAGGGCGTCCGTTTTACCGATGCATATGTAACCGCCCCAGTCTGTGGCCCCTCGCGTGCAGGTCTCCAGACTGGACGTTACCAGGATCGGTTCGGATTTGAATTCAACAATGGGCCAGCTGCTCGAGATGCGAGGGAGAACCTAGGTCTTCCTGTTGACGAGATTACGATCGCCGATGCGCTCAAGCAACAGGGGTACCATACTGGACTTATCGGAAAATGGCACCTTGGATCAGGGGACGACTATTACCCGACCAATCGAGGGTATGATGAATTCGTTGGTCTGCTGAGCGGCGCAACTGCATACATTGATCGCGCGGTGCCAGGAGTTAGACGAATTCCCATAGCAGATGAACAGCCGTATGACGGTATTGTTCGGAGACCTTTAAACAAAATCTATGAGGGACCCGACCGCACCGTCGTAAACAACGAGCAGGAGTACCTGACCGACTATCTCGGCTTCCGCGCCGCTGAATACATCGGACGCAACGCAGCGTCGGAAACACCTTATTTTCTTTATCTGACGCCAACTGCGCCGCATGATCCCCTCGAGGTCACTCAAGAATACTACGATCGGTTCCCGAACATTCAATCTGAACAGAATCGAATATTCGCTGGCATGGTATCAGCCCTCGACGATATGGTCGGCGACGTACTCGACGCAGTCGAAGCCTCAGGCGAGACTGACAATACTCTGATCGTCTTTCTGTCTGACAATGGCTGCGCAGCCTACTATCCGGGGATGTGCTCGTGCGAACCGCTTCGAGGTGGAAAACTCACGCACTACGAAGGCGGCGTGCGTGTACCGTTCCTGGTTCGTTGGCCTGACAAGCTTGAAGGCGGCCAAGTCTATCGGGAAATGATATCGTCGCTCGATCTATTCCCAACCATACTCAAGGCAGCCGGCGGGCAACTTCGTGACGATCGCGTATATGACGGCGTCGATCTACTTCCGCATCTTCAGGGAGCAGAGGCAGAGCCACCTCACGAATTTCTTGCCTGGCGCCGTTCGCCTATGGCCTCGATCCGCCTCGGTGACTGGAAACTTTGGAAAAGCACGGACGGCAAATTCACATTGCTCTTCAATCTGAAGGACGACCCGAATGAGACCACCAATCTGGCCTCTACTCGTCCAGAGGAATTGAAGACGCTCGAAGATGCATATGAACAGTGGGCAGCAGATATGGTCGATCCACGCTGGCCATCTCGTCCTCACACAAACTATGTCGTGTGCGGAACTCCGTTCGAATTGCCGATCTGATGAAGTCGGTCTTGAAAGGACTCGTTGTGCTGATTGCGGCGTTAGTCGCCTTCAGCGCTGGCGCCACTGGAGCTTGGGTCTATGCAGGAACATCAGGCCGGATGGGAGTCGAGTCGGGCCCCGGGGCTTGGCGTACGTCAAAAGGGACAGGAGATGCTTCAGCCGGGCTGGTTCAACGCGCGACTGTGGCGCGTCAGGGCCTCTGGGCATTACCTCAATCTGAAGTGATTTACTTTCGAGCTATAACAGATGACGAGGGAGTTGCGCTTTCCAACCGCTGCACTTATGAGATCGCGCGGCAAGAAGACCCGCCTACGCGCTGGTGGTCGGTCACGCTCTACCGAAACCTTTTCTGGGTTGATAACGACCTCGATCGATATTCGTGGACAAGCACAAACCTGATCCGCGAGGACGATGGGGGATATCGCATCATTTTGAGCAAGGACAGTCAGCCTGGAAATTGGCTTCCGATGGGCGAGGAAGATGGAGGGTTCTCTCTTATCTTTCGGAATTATCAGCCCGATCCATCCATAGCCCTGGACCCGAAATCGGCGCCGCTTCCGGCAATCAGGAGAGTGTCATGCGATTGAACCTGAAGGTGCTTGTTCCAGGTGCGATAATTGCCGGCCTGTTGTCCGGATGGCTAGTTGGAATCTGGGCCACGCCGTATTTAGCGACTGATGCTATGTTCTCGAGATTCGTCAGCAATGGTGCAAAGAGCAATACTCTGTCCAAGGCTCCGCTAAGAACTGCAAAGACGGCAAAGGTAGTCGCGGACAATGCCGACACACTCACAAGGTCTTCGATGCTTGATCTCGGCGATGGTCCGCTGTTGCTGGACGTCGAACTGCCCACAAAATCGGCCTACTGGTCAGTCTCGCTATTCGCTCACAACACCGACACCTTCTATGTCGGCAATGATCAGACTATTGAGACCGCACAGCCCGGTCGATTCAGGCTCGCGATCAAGTTGGCTGATCAGAACGTGCCAGACGGTATCGCTGACGCAATCGCGATAAGCCCCTCTCGCACCGGCTTTCTGATTATTCGCGCGACGATGCCGGACCGTACAGACCCAGTCGCTGTTAAGGAACTCCAGGACGAAGTTTTGCAGTCCCGGCTTCAACGACTGGAAATCAGCGGTTGATCTTCGCATTTTGAGATACCGTCCGGACGAGGTAAAGTTGCACAAAACCGCGCTCCGATCGAACATGGAGAAAGAAAAGTGCTTCAGTTAAGCGCGGACGCCGAAGAAGCGAATGCGCAACAACACCCTGACTAAAGGATCCTCGACTAAGTTTGTGACCTTGGTCGCTTTGATGAAGACCTATGGCGCTCCTCAAGAACGCCTGGTTTGAGAACAGAATTAAGCGCCATGTTTAGCACCTGTGCGCCCAGCTTTCCCTTAGAGAGCCGTCCAGAGGGGCGCCTCCAGGAATTGATGCCCAGTATCATCATGGTGACCGATAGCGCCGCAACCCGTGTATCGAGGCCCTCCCGCAGCTTTCCTTGCATTTTCAGCTCGTCAAGCGTCCCGGCCAACATTTCCAAATAGCGTCGCTTGCGCTGAGCAATCAATGTCTGGCGATCTGGAGACAGACCGGACACTTGATCGGCAATTCGTGTCATTGGATTGCCGTCATACTCATCCATACGTGTTACATTTGAAATATGAAGTTTCAGCGCCATCATCAGGCGCTTGTAAGCGTCGGTTTCCTGACTTGCAGGGTGCAAAACCTGATCATCGAAATCGTCCATCGCATTTGAAACAAGCGTGAACAGCAGATCCTCCTTGCTGGAAATAGAATGATAGAGGCCAGCCTTGGTAAGCTGCACCGCTTCAGCCAAATCTGACATAGATGTTGCAGCGAACCCCTTGGTTACGAACAGGCGCGCAGCCTGCAAGTATATTTCCCGGCGCCTCTTTGTCAGTTTGACCGGCCGAGCCGGGACTGCTTGCGACTCAGGCTTGTCAGTCTCTGATGTTTTTGAGCCCATCCATATTCCTCGAACATTCCATGCAAACGGGTTTACCAAAGCGGGTTGTGACCCGAGTTCGAATGCTACTAAGTTAGCACTTTGAACGCCATAGTGAGCCCAATTCATGATCACGGTCATTCTTAGCAACCCATGATAAGCAGAAGCAATGTGCAGATACCGCTGTGCGCAATTGTGAACCGAGCGACGCCACTGTTTCGAGTTTACAATGACGAAGCCGGACCATGCAATTTTTATCACGAAAACTATTTGTTACGCGACGGATTTCAGGTTGCCCGAGGTTTAAGTCAATAATCGGATGAACATTAATGGCTCACCCGCTCGACGCATGTATTGCAGTTAGCCGCTTCGGCATCAGAGCGAGACCGGTTGAGCTGGAATCTGCATCAGTTAACCCAATGTCATGGCTGAGCGACCAGCTTGATTTGAAATCCAGATTCGCCCTGAATTTAAGGGTTTCCCGTATTCGTGCCATGCAGTCTACCGAAAGATTTAAGGCAGTCCCTTTCGTAAAATGTAGACTCCGAATTTATACAACTCGTGCTGCTGAGGAGTTTGTAAGAGTCCTGCGCGGCTGGCCGGTCAAAGCCACGAACGACCTGCCATAAAACGAAGAAGCCAAGCCTGGCCGTCCAACCGATCGCTGCGGTACACTTAATAGAGCAATTTCCTGAAGCTGAGGGTCACGCTTTGTCCGCGCGGATCCAGAAGATCGGCTTGGTAGTTAGTCGGTGTGCTACCATCCGACTTACGTACGGTTTGCTTTTGGTCGAACAAGTTGCGGATATTCAGCGAAAGCCTTGCCCCGCTCAGCGCAGGATACTTCAATAGAAGCTTAGGATTGCGTTCAAAGTTGTACTGAAGCCTCAGGTTTGTTGTGGCAAGTGCCTCGAACGCAAGCCGCTCCCTCGTGCCCTGATCTATTTCTGAGCGGCTTTGCCAGTTGAAGTCCGTGAAAGCACCCCACGGACCGTCAGCATAACCAACTTGCGCAGTTAATTGATGCTCTGACGAGCCACCGCGATCACTTATCGCGTCACCGGCGAGCAGGTCGAGTTTCTGGTCGCCGTCAGAGACGACGACCGATTCTTCCAGCGTAAGCGTGTGGTAGACAGATGCGAATATCCGCCCTTGATTCCTAGCTCCCCGGTCGCCCCGCCTTCCGCCCCCGCGACGTACGTCTTGATCTCGTGCACCACGCCCTGCCCTCTGCTCCTGTCCGCCATCCGCCCGGAGCGACTCACGTTCGCGTATTCTTTGTTCGATGCGTTCACGGTCCTCCTCGTCGAGGCGTTTGAACAAGATGTCGCGCAATTGCGTACGATCTTCGCGGCTAAGGTCCGTAGCATGCTTTGTTGGAAAGGAATGAGACCAGCTAAAGCCATAGCGGAACTGTTTACGCGCCAACTCTGCGAGATTGAGCGGGCGTGTATCGATCGACAACAGATTTCCATCGTCATCACGCAAAATGCGATCTGGAAATGCTGCCTCAATAGCAGGTGTGAAGCCAGGAAACTGGGAAATCGGGTTGTCTACTTTAAGCTCAGTATAGACTGCATTCAGTGACAGATCGATCTTGTCAGACAGATCCCAGGACAGGTTCAACCGGTTGACGCGCCGCACTTCATTGTCGAGCGAAGTAGATCCCCCAGAAATGCGCGCGACATTTGCAACCGTTTCACCAGTCGTAAAATCAAACACGCGCGTGCCCTGCGTTATAGATAAAGGATCGCCGAGATTTTCGACCGAGGGCGCGTTCTCAGCGCGATTGGTCGAAGCGATGATCTGGAGCGCGGCGGTGGGCCGCCAGGTCAGACCAAGCCCATATGTCTGGAGCACGCCAGCATCCGAAAGGTCTTCTATGCGGCCATTACCGTTCAGCGAGAGTTTGCCGAGCACGAACCCCTCTTCGCCGCCTTGAAAGATCGGCACATCCAGATTTATCTGGGCACTGACTTCATCGCGCAAAAGCTCGGTCTCGGCCGCTCCGCTACTGCGCTCTGAGCTTGAGAACAGGACGCGGTGCGCGCCGCCACCCTTCAGTGTCGTGACGACCGCACCCGCCGGCACGTCAAATAGTTTCCTAAAGAGAATGCCCTCAAGTGTCGCCGTATCTGTGACCGCTTTAGTTCGTTCGCCAAATCCGGTTTCTGGACTGGGCTCTGTTTCCCGGACGGTTTGGCGACGCTCGTACCCGCCATTCAGCGTCCAGTTCCAGTCCTCATGAACCTTGTTGAGTACAATGCCCAGCTCACCACCCCATTCGTCTGTTTGGCGTGTGAGCGCGTCTGAAAGGTCCCTGCGGGCAATAGCAGCATCTGCCTGGCTAAAGTCCAGCCCGCCGATATAGGTGGCCCCAATATCGCCTGGCAGAATATGAGTGTGACTCGCTGTTAAGTTAGCCTTATGCAATTCAGGCTGCAAAGAGCGATCCGCCGCTGAGGCGCCTTCTCTGAAAACATCTCGGTCGGACTCCAGAAGCTGCTCCTGGTAGTCGTATCCGAAATCAACATTCCAGCGCCTCTCATTTCGGATCCGGAGATTGCTGAGACTAAGGCCCGCAATTATTTGCTTGCCATCAGCTGCGCCCCCAATTCGCCCATCCGATGTGAGCGCGTGGAATTTATCCCTCAGGATGAAATTGATGACTTTTTGATTACCCCGAAAGCCATACTTCAGGGCGACTTCTTCGGGCAATATTTCGACGCTGCGGAGCGCTTCTGGCGGAAAGCTGCGGATTTCGCGTAGGCCTGTCACACGGCGACCGTTGAGCAGGATTGCAGGCGGACCGCCACCAGCTGAATCGGTTAGCGGTGCCAGTTCGGCGAGCAATTCTCCAAGGCTGGTAGCGCCGTATGACCGGATATCTGCGACGTCGAGTGTCACCTCCGGCTCTACACCAGCCAGCATCGGGTCAGAGCGAGTCCCTTTGACCAACACGGTCTCTTGCATGAGATACTCATCTTCCTGCGCTGCTGCGCTCATGGCGACAAGCAGTGCAGAAAAGGTCAGCACCGCGGATTTTTTTATGTCTCTCATGCGCAAGGGCCCCTTTGTATGAAATAGGAACTGTTGGCGTTTAACGCGCGATGAATGCAAATCCGTCGCTTAGGATTCTCAAAGTAACGTCCGCTGGAGCAGCGTCGACGACAGGGTCGAATTTGACAGGTAGTAGCCGATTCAGCGGATTGAGGGGCTCAAAACCAGTGCGTCTCTTTCTACCTCGAACTCCCTGCTGCGCCGCTTTTCCAATTACGGTTCTTCATTGCTTCCCCAGAACATATCCGGGTTCTGGAAGACCTGGAGCTATTCAGCATCTCCTGGAAGCGCATTGCCGATATCGATCGCTGGAAATCGCGCCTCAAAGGCCGCGAACCAAGCTTCGAACTCGCCAGCAAGCGCCTCACCTGAGTCATCTTTGCGGATTTCATCAATCTCAAGGCGGGCCGCCGGCAGCGACCGCCAGAGTTCCTTGTCTTCGTGATCGGTCCAGAGGCGCTTTGCGATAGCCTGCCTGAGGCGTTCCCGATCCTCCGGCGGCAGCATTTCCGGGGCCGCTTCGAACACGAGTCTCTGCGCAAGCTGCCGAAACCTGGCGTCCTCGAACTCTCGCACGAGCCCTGCGCGCCCGGCCCAGTCGAGCTGATGGAACCTCGCCATCCGGGTCTCATCGGCCCGGCTCGCAAATCCCGCATGTATCATCTGTTCCAGATGCACTGCATCCGCCCGCGCAGGCTCGAGCTCTTCTTGGATGCGGACCAGCCGTTCGCGAAAGCCCGCATCACCGCTGAACAGTTGGCTCTGGCGGATCTCGAGGTCGGTTGGCGCCAGCCCCCATTCCGTCTTTGCCGCCGAAGTGCTGAACAGGATGGGCGCTTTGTTCAGCCCGATCTTGCGTAAGGGTTTGGGCGAGACGGACAAGGCTGCGCCAAGCTGAGCGTCACTTGCTGGAACCAGCGCGCTCCAGTCTGTGCCAAGGCGTGCGACAATCCCAGACGTACCTCTCGCGCCTTCCGCATCGATCCTTTGACCCCACCAGACTGAGGGGCCGTTTGCAAAATGCTCGACGATGAGAACCGGCTCCGCCGCCGACAACAAGGCAACTGTCGCCGCCTTTGGCGCCGCCTCGACGCAAGTCTTCCAGAGCGACGGCAATCTCTCTGCGACAATACGCGCGATATGGATGGTGGCTTCGACATCGGCGAGGGCGTCATGCGCGCGGGCGTGCGCAAATCCATTGAGCGGCGCAAGCACATCCAGCTTGAACCCTGTCTTTCCGCGCTCGGTCAGAGGATAGGCAAGGACGTTTGGGTAGAGGTGAGACGCAGTCTGAACGATCGGCAGGATGTCCAGCCGCGCATTGCCAATCATGACGGTCAGATAGGGCGGGTTCAGTGTTTCCCAGAAAGCGCGCTGCAGTCGGGGCTCATCAAACCGTATCGTATTGTAGCCAACAAATCGGGCAGGAGACCACTGCTCGAGCTTTGCGCGAATGGCGCCCATCATCTCGTAAAAAGATGGCAGTGAAGGATCACCCAGCTGGGCTGGCTTTACACCCGTGATTTTCAAAGCCACCGGCGACGGAACAGTCCAGGGCCGGCAGCGGCACCGTATGTTGAACCGCTCGACTTCGTTCAGCCCGTCATCGGTCAGGATCGCTGCAAACTGCAGGACCTGGTCAAAGTCGCGAATGAGCCCGGTTGTTTCGGTATCGTAGAAAACAAACACTGCCATCTGCCTTTCGGGCGCCCGGCCCTTTTCAATACAAAACGAGAAGCAGCCGCTCAGCCGTCAGAACTGCGCTGACGGATGGTTGTCCCCTGCTCGACAGAAGGCCGACGATTGCCGGGATGATCGACCAGAACGACCGGCAGCGCCCCGGGCGCTTCAGCGCGCTCAAGAGTTGCGGCTATGCCCTGGGACGCCATCTGGCTGTGCAGGTTGCGAAGATCGGAGCACCATTGGTCTTCGACCTCGACGTCCCTAATGTTTGTCGCCTCTGAGCGTCCGCTATGCCGAAAGGCTCTCACTTTGGCCTGGACCTTTCCATCTGCACGCGCTGCAAGCTGCACATCATAGTTGGGTTCTTCCGGTCGGCTGACCGTGATCCGTTCGCCGCTATCCCAGCTTTCGCCCTCAATGTGCACTTCATACCCGAGCGCAACGAGGCCGCTGAGCATGGCGGCCCGCGCCTTTCGGGCATCTTCCTGCTGAGCCATAAGCTGCGCATGCTCGACTGCCTTTTCAGCGAGAGACTGAGATTGCTGTACTGGTGCTGAGAGCGCTTCGCTGAGGCGAGACTTTAGCGCAGCGGATTCAGGGTCATCGAAGGGCGCAAGCCTATCGATCGCCGCCTCGATTTTCCTCTCCGTTTCTATTCGCTGGTGTTGGACATCGCGAAGCATCGCGGCATCGAGGCAAAGGGAGTCCAGCTTGAGCTGGAAGTCCGCTGAAGCAGGCGTTTCAAACAACCGCTCAGCCTTGTCACGCAGGACACTTCTGAACCGCACCGGTAACCCCGGAGGCGATATGTTTTGAGTTACGCAGCGTTAGCGAGTTCTTCCCTTGCTGCATAGTAGTTTGCTTCGGCTTCTGCCGGAGGAATGTTTCCGATAGGCTCGA
>CALGEF010000432.1 GCA_937881755.1 uncultured Acidobacteriota bacterium | reverse complement strand
TGCAGCTGCAGGTATACGCCGTTCTGCAGCCGCAGCGGCTTGAACTCGTCCTCCGGCAGTTCGCCGGACAGACGCCGCGCCACCTGCCCGCGAAACTGCGCAACACGCTCGCGCACGATGCGCGCGTCAAACTGGTCATATCTGTACATGCGCAGCCTCATGCACGTGCGGCAGGCCAAGCTCAAGCTCGCAACGAGCGACCCAGGCATGCACCGCCGGGAAATCACCGAGATCGAACCCGCCTTCATGCGACAGCCGCGTGTAGGCGAGCAGCGCAATGTCGGCGAGCGTCAACGCCGCACCGCCCGAGATGAAGTCGCTGGAAATCAGCGCCATCTCCATCCGCCCCAGCGCGCGGCGGCCCTTGGCCAACAGGTCGGTATCGATCGCGTCATCTGATTTCCTCAGGTAGTGTTTCTGGAAGCGGCGCACGGCGATGGCCGGCTCATGCGAGTACTGTTCCCAGAACATCCATTCCAGCATTCTGGCATGCTCAAACGCGTCCGCCGGCACCAGGTCTGAGCCTTCGGCGAAATGCAGGATGATGGCGTTCGACTGCGACAGCGTCCGCCCGTCGTCAAACTGCACCACCGGCACCTGCCCAAACGGGTTGAGCGCCAGGAATGCATCGGTACGCGTCTCACCCTTGAGAATATTGATCTCGATCCACTCATGCGCGAGGCCAAGCCGCTCGGCGACCCACTTCACCTTCAGGCAATTTCCGGAGTTCACATCTGCGAAAATGCGGATCATTCGCCACCCCCGAAGGACAGGGCCGGCTCGGCACGCATCGATTCACGCAGCGTTTCCCGCCCGGAGATGCGGCCGTCTGCGGTGACTTCCATGAAGTAGGGATCGGTCACGACGCCCTCCTGCTTCAGCGCCGCCGCCAGGCGCGCCTCCGCCTCATCGCCGGTGAACACGCCGAGCCGCGATGCATCCTGCGTCCACGCCCCCTCTGCGGTCAGCCAGACCGATAGTCCCGTGGCGGTCGCCCAGCCGGTCACGGCCTTCGGCGTCTCGGGTTTAAGTCTGGGGCGTACGGAGGACATGCGGTTACTCCTCGAAGGCCAGGGCGCCCGCGCGCGCAGGCCCTGCAAATTCCGGCGGCAGGAAGTGGCCGATCTGTATCCCGGTCAGCGCAATCCCCGCCACTTCGCCAATGATCAGAAGTGCCGGGCCGGTAATGCCCTCCTCCGCGATCAGAAACGCCAGCTCTGAGAGCTCGCCATACACACGCACTTCATCTGGCCGCGTGCCATTCTCGATCACGGCAATCGGCGTGCGCCCGTCGCGGCCCGCCGCAATCAGTCGCTCGGCGATGACCGCCGCGGTATCAACGCCCATGAACACAACCACTGTCTGCGCCGGCCTCGCCAGCGCCGCCCAGTCGAGATCCGGCACACCCCCGGCCCTGGCATGACCGGTAACAAAGGTCAGCGTCTGAGCATGGTCGCGGTGGGTCAGCGGAATGCCGGCCGAGGCCGCACATCCGAGGGCGGACGATATGCCGGGGACCACATGCACCGCCACGCCTTCAGCGCGCACCGCTTCCAGCTCCTCGCCGCCGCGTCCGAAGATGAACGGGTCGCCGCCCTTCAGCCGCACGACACGCAGGCCCTCGCGCGCCGACGCCACCAGCCGGTGATGGATTTCCGGCTGCGGCACCGAGTGGTCGCCCTTCGACTTGCCGACCGGCACGCGCGCCGCATCCCGGCGAATGAGTCCTAGGATTTCGGGGCTGACCAGCCGGTCATAATATACAACGTCCGCTTCCTGCAGCACACGAAGCGCTTTCAGCGTCAGCAGTTCCGGATCGCCCGGCCCCGCCCCCACAATGTGCACGACTCCCGCCGCGCGGCCTGTCGCCAGCGCCGCAGACTTCAGCAGGGCCTCGGCCTTCTCCAGATCACCTGCATACGCTGCCTCGGCGGCCGGCCCTGTCAGCGCGCGCTCCCAATACCGGCGGCGAGCGCCCTTGTCGGGCACCGCTTCGGCCACGAAAGGGCGAAGCCGCCGCGCCAGCGCAGCCAGCTCCCCGATCCGGCCCGGCAGCAGCGCTTCGAGTTTCGCGCGCACCGCCTTCGCCAGCACCGGCGCCGCGCCGCCCGACCCAATCGCGGCGACGATCTCGCCCCGGTCGAGGATCGACGGCACGGTGAAGTCACAGTCTTCGGGAAAGTCGACCACATTGACCGGAATGCCCCGCGCCCGCACAGCGGCCAGCGCGGCGGTACGGTGCCTCTCATCTGCCTCGGCGACGATCGCCAGGCGCGCGCCCTCGAGCGCTGTCTCGCGCGCCGAGCGGCCCACCACCGTCACACGACCCTCGAACTCGGCCGCCAGTGCCGCCTCGGCAAATCCGCCGACCAGCACCAGCTCGGCGGGCGAGGACAACAGCAGGCGCAGCTTGCGCGCCGCCTCCTCGCCGTCCCCGAACACCACGATCCGGGCGCTGTCGAGATTGAAAAAGGCTGGAAACTGGCGCATGGCCGCAACTCTCTCGTTTAGCAGGACTGAGGGGATACAGGTCCAGATCGTGCTTGACGAGCCTGCAACAACAGGCAACCCCTAAGTCTACCTTTTAGAGAAACTATCCATGTCCGATCCCGCCGACCGCCTGCCGCCGCTGAACGCCTTACGCGCCTTCGAAGCCGCCGCACGCCGCCTCTCGTTCACACAGGCCGCCGAGGAGCTGAACGTCACGCCGGGCGCGATTTCGCAGCAGATAAGACAGCTGGAAGACTTCGCGGGCACCCCCCTGTTCAAGCGTACGGGCCGTTCCGTCCTGCTGACCGATGCAGCGCAGGCCGCCCTCCCCCTCGTGCGCGAAGCGTTTGACAGGATTTCCGAGGCCGGCCGCATTATGCAGGCCCCCGCCCGCAAGGGCCGGGTCATGGTCTCCTGCGCGCCGTCCTTTGCTGCAAAGTGGCTCGCCCCCCGGCTCGAGAAATTCCACCGCACCAACGAAGGCACCGAGGCCTGGATCTCGGCCGACATGTCGCTGACCGATTTCAACACCGCCGACGCCGACCTCGCGATCCGCTATGGCCGCGGCAATTATGAAGGCCTGAAATCCGAGAAGCTGCTCGACGAAACCGTGCTGCCGGTCTGCTCGCCGCGCCTGCTGGAGGGCCCGGACGCGATCCGCAGGCCGGAAGACCTGAAGCACCACACCCTGCTGCATGACGAAAGCTCCGAGAACGATCCCTCCTGCCCCGACTGGGCCAGCTGGCTGCGGGCACACAGCGTCTCGGGGGTCGACGCCACCAAGGGACCGCGCTTCAACCAGGGCATCCTTGTCATCGAATCCGCCGGCGCCGGCCGGGGCGTCGCCCTCGCCAAACAGGCCATCGCCGCCAACGACATCGCCGCGGGTCGCCTCGCGGCCCCCTTCGCCAACGGCTCGATCCCGATCGACTTCGGCTACTGGCTCGTGTGGCCGAAAGGCCGCCACCTCTCGCCCGACGTGCGCGCATTCATCAAATGGATCAAGGACGAAGCCGCCGACAGCGAAGTGATCGGCGTCTGAAACAACCTCCCTTCTCCCGCTTCGCCCCTCGTAGACCGGATGGAGGCGGCAGGCCCGAATCCGACGCCGCGATTGCCTGAGGGAAGTGCAACCTGGGCAATACTTTGCGCCCTTCCCCAAAACATAATCCGCAGACGCCGCAAGAGACCCGACCGGAGCGAGACCGGACGATAAACAACCGATACGGCGTGATAAAAAATGAGAATGAATTAGAGA
>CALGEF010000431.1 GCA_937881755.1 uncultured Acidobacteriota bacterium | reverse complement strand
GGTTCCTGGAAATAGAGCTGGTAGAAGAACTGGCCCTTGAACATCTCGCGCAGCATCGGCATCGGCTGGACCGGCGAGCGGGGCATGAAGGGGACAGACAGTCCGCCTACGCCGGTCACCACATCCGGATGATTGAGTGCGGCGGCCCAGGCGGTGGGCGCGCCCCAGTCATGGCCGATGACGATGGCGGCCTTGTAGCCGAGGGCGGGAACGAGGCCGATGATGTCCTTGACAACTTCGGACTGGCAATAGGCCGTGATCCCGGCGGGCCTGTCGCTCTTGCCATAGCCGCGCATGTCGGGCGCGACGACGTGGTAGCCGGCCGCCGCGAGGGGCGCGAACTGGTGACGCCAGGAATACCAGGACTCGGGAAATCCGTGCAGCAGGAGCACGAGGGGGCCTTCGCCCGCCTCGGCAATGTTCAGGGAAATTCCGTTCGTGGCAACCCGGCGCTGGGAGACGCCCGGCCAGCTCATGCCGGCACCAGCGTGCGGGTGTCCTGCATCTCGCCGGGCAGGATCTGGCCGCGCGTGTCGGCATTGTAACCGGCGACCGCCGTCCAGGCGACACCGCCGCCAACGATCACCGTATCCACACCCATGGCGTCCCGGACATAGCGGCTGCCATCACCCGGCACGTCCTGGACGTATTTCTCTTCACCGCGATTGATCGTCTGCGGATCGAAGATCACGATATCGGCGATGTAGCCCTGCTGCAGGAGGCCGCGGTCGGGGATGCCCCAGATACTGGCCGTATCGGACGTGATCTTCTTGACGGCGGACTCGATCGACATGGCGTTCAGTTCGCGGACATAGTGCGCGAACAGGAAGCCGGTGTCGCCGTAGGTCGAGAAGGACAGGATGTGTGCGCCGCCATCGCTGGCGCCGATATGGACGCGGGGGTGCTTGAGCAGGGCGCCGACGCGTTCATCGCAGTTGTGGCCCATGTCTGCGGCGAGGAAGTGGGCGTCGAGGTGTTCTTCGATCGAGAGGTCGATCATCACGTCGATCGGGGTGGTCGCGCGTGCGGCGGCGATTTCGCCGACGGTCATGCCGATGTATTTCTGGTTCGCTTCGGTCTGCACCAGCCGCAGGCGGAGTTTCGGCCAGAGGGCGTTGTAGACAGCCGACTCGGCGACGAGCTTCTCGCGGGTCGCGGGGTCCTTGAAGGCAGCGACGATCTGGTCGGGCGTGCCGAAGCGCATGATGCGGTACCAGCCGGGCAGGCGGATGAAGAGGAGGCTCGGCACGGCGAAGCAGAAGCTGATGTCGATCGGGCGGGTCTGGACTTGCGGCCAGACGCGGGCGCCGCGGGCGAACTGTTCATCGACGCGGCGCATGACGCGGTCGATAGCGTCCACGTTGTCGGCGTTGACGAAGAGCGGCGAGAAGGTGGTGGGGATCGCGTACTTCAGCGATATCTCTGCGAGCTGGTCGAGGCGGGCGATGGTGAGATCGGCGTCGTAGAATTCCGGCACGATCTGCAGGATGCGGCCGTATTCACCGAGCACGCTGGCGAAGGCTTCGACTTCGGCGGCGTCCGCATAGCGGCTGGGTACGGGCTGGAGCTTTTCGTCCATGTCGACATAGCTGGTCGAGAGGCCGATGGCGCCTGCGTCGAGGCATTCGCGCAGCACGCCCTGCATGGCGGTGATCTCTTCCGGTGTGGCGGTGCGCTCCATGGCGGCAGCGCCCATCACCCAGAGGCGGATGACCGAGTGGCCGACGAGCGGCGCGACGTTGATGGCGAGGCCCTTGCGGATGCGCGTGATGTATTCGGAGAAGGTTTCCCAGTCCCAGACGACGCCTTCCTTGAAAGCTTTCAGCGGCATCTCTTCGATCTGGTTGAACATGCCGACGAGCTTGGTGCGGAACTCGGCGCGCAATGGGGCGAGAGAGAGCGAGCAGTTGCCCGGCACGATGGTGGTTACGCCGTGCGAGAGGGCGGGCTTGGCATAGCCGTCCCAGAGCAGCTGGGCATCAAAGTGCGTGTGCGGATCGATGAAGCCGGGCGAGACCACTTTGCCCTCAGCGTCTATTTCCTTGCGGCCCGTTTCAGCGATGCGGCCGATTTTCGCGATGCGGTTGCCGCTCAGCGCGATGTCGGCGTTGTAGGCCGGCATGCCGGAGCCATCGACCACACGGCCATTCCTGATCACCAGATCGTACATTCCGAATTCCTCTCTAATGTTCTGTGTTCTGAGTGCCGGCATACCTGCCGGATGAAGCGACGAGGGCGTCGCGGACCTGTTCCCAGCTGGCGCCGATCAGACCGTCCGCCGAGTCAGCCGCGCAGGATGCGAGCAGCGTGCGGGCGGCAAACTCGTCCAGAGTGACCAGGGACTGGCCGCCGTTCCCGAACGACAGCGTCAGCACCAGTTCGGCCTCGCCGTCATGGGCGGCCGCAATCCGGGCCTGGCTGACCGTCGCACCGCTCATGTTCAGGCGCGCGGCGGCTCGATGAAGATGACATCGCTCGGCAGGATGGGGTTCGTGCCGCGCATGCTGCCGGCGGCGCCCGAGGCGCGCATGAAGACGTGCAGGTTCCAGCTTTGCAACTGGGAGACCGCTTCGCCTTCCGGTGTGCCGGAAAGGCAGCGGGCAGCGATTGACTGCCAGGTGTCGCCGCCCCTGGGCAGGATCGATTGGCGCACAGTCGAGAGTTCGGTGGCCGGCATTTTTTCGGATCCCTTTTGTATAATGTTTAAAAAATTAGAACATGTTTCAAAAATGCCGACAAGCGGGTTCCGGAAACAAAATCGTTCTGACGCTGCGTCAACCGCGCACAGGGACGAGCTGGAAGGCAGGTTCCGGTCCGGCGCGGGACGGGATAGGAGGGACCCGGAAAAACGGGAGGGGATAAGATGGCCGGATGGATTCGCCGCACAGGGACCGGGCTGGCTGTGCTGCTGGTGCTGCTGGGAGCGGGCTGGGCAGTGATCGGGCCGGATTGGCGGGCTTTGCTCAAAAACCCCCCGGTTGGCCGGGATGTCCTGTTCTGGAGCCAGGCGCAGCGGGATGCCGGTTTCCGGATGATCGACCGTGTGCCGATGATCGTGGGGTCACGTCCGGTCACCGCGGGCGACGCCGCTTATCGGCTGCCGGAAGGCGAGCCGCTGGATCCCAGCCTCGATCTTGATGCTTATCTTGCGAGTCAGCGCAGCGCGTCTCTGATCATCGTGCACAACGGACAGGTGCGTCTTGAGCGCTACGGCCTTGATTTCAGCGCGTCGGGCCGGTGGACCAGCTTTTCGGTCGCCAAGTCCCTGACGTCTACGCTGGTCGGCGCGGCGATAAAGGATGGCTATATCAAGAGCCTCGACGAGCCTGTCAGCGCCTACATCACCGACCTCAAGGGCTCGGAGTATGACGCCGTAACCATCGCGCAGTTGCTGACGATGACGTCCGGCGTCGCCTGGAACGAGGATTATGAAGATCCAGGCTCAGATGTGGCGCGGTTTGACCTGCAGGCGCCGGTCGAAGGCGTCAGCACGGTCGCCGCCTACATGGCCGGGCTATCGCGGGCGCATCCGGCCGGTGAGCAATGGAACTACTCGACCGGTGAGACAAACCTGATCGGCGTGCTGGTAAGCGAGGCGACGGGCAAGACGCTGAGCGCGTATCTCTCCGAGAAAATCTGGACGCCGTTCGGGATGGAGCAGGACGCGACCTGGCTGCTGGGACAGGATGGCCACGAGATAGCCGGTTGCTGCATCCAGGCGACAACGCGGGACTTTGCGCGGTTCGGCCTTTTCATGCTGGCCGGCGGCGTGGTGGACGGCGAGAGCGTCCTGCCGGAAGGCTGGATCGCCGCCGCCACACAGAAACAGGCCGACATCAACTCGCCCGGTGAAGGCTACGGATACCAGTGGTGGACGTGGGATGATGGCTCTTACCAGGCCGACGGAATTTTCGGGCAGGGTATTTTCATCGACCCGGACCGCAACCTCGTGATCGCGTCCAACGCCAGCTGGACATCGGCGCTGGGACTGCGGGGCGGGGAGTGGGAAGCGCGGCGGGAGTTTTACAGGCAAGTGCAGCGCGCGGTGGATCGTGACAAAATGGAATAAGTCTGCAGACTTGTGAAATCGCGCGGTGTGGCGTTGAGTGTCGCGGCAGACCGGGAGGACACGGCAATGGCTGACCACAAGTTCACGATGACCATCAACGGCAAGGCAGTTGCCGGCACCGAAACCTTTGGCGTCGAGAATCCGGCGACAGGCGAGGTGTTCGCGCAGGCGCCGGATTGTTCGAAAGCGGAACTGGACGCGGCCGTGGCGGCCGCCCGCGACGCTTTCCCGGCCTGGAAGGCCACGCCGATCGCCAGGCGGCGCGAGCTGCTCAACGTGATGGCCGGAATCATCATGCAGAACGTTCCGGAGCTTTCGCGCCTGCTGACGCGCGAGCAGGGCAAGCCGCACCCCGACGCCGAAGGCGATGTCGGCGGCGGCGCCTTCTGGCTGATGGAATCCTCCAGGCACGAAATCCCGGAACATGTTTCGGAAGATTCGGCCGAACGCCATGCCGTGACGCGCTACGGGCCGATCGGCGTCGTCGCCGCAATTGTGCCGTGGAACTTCCCGGTCATCCTGGCGGCGTTCAAACTTGGCCCGGCCTTGCTGGCGGGTAACACGGTCGTGCTGAAGCCGGCGCCCACGACACCGCTGACGACGCTGCGCATCGGCGAACTGCTGCGCGGCGTGCTGCCGGACGGTGTGCTGAACGTGGTTTCCGGATCGGACCGTCTCGGTCCCTGGCTGACGGCGCACAAGGGCATCGACAAGGTGAGCTTCACCGGCTCGACCCAGACCGGGAAGAAAGTGATGGAGAGCGCGGCTGGCTCGCTGAAGCGCGTGACGCTGGAACTCGGCGGCAATGATCCGGCCATCGTGATGCCCGATGTGGACGTCAAGAAGGTGGCAGAAGACCTGTTCTGGGCGGCGTTCCGCAATACCGGTCAGATCTGTATCGCCACCAAGCGGATGTACATCCACAAGGACATCTACGAACCCCTGAAGGCGGCGATCGTCGAATATGCGAAAACCGTGAAGATCGGTGACGGCGCGGAGCAGGGCACCCAGATCGGTCCGATCCAGAACTCTGCCCAATACAAGCGCGTGCTGGAACTGATCCAGGATGCCAGGGACAATGGCTACACGTTCCTGATCGGCGGCGAGGCCTCCAAGGTGCCGGGCTATTTCGTGCCGATCACCATTCTCGACAATCCGCCCGAGTCCGCCCGCATCGTGCAGGAGGAACAGTTCGGCCCGGTATTGCCGCTGCTCAAGTTCGACAATCTCGACGAAGTCATCGGCCGCGCCAACGACAGCGAGTATGGCCTCGGCGCTTCGATCTGGTCGAGCGACATCGACCGCGCGCAGGATATCGCAACCCGCCTGCAGGCGGGCACGGTCTGGATCAACGAGAGCCAGCACCTCAGCCCGCACGCGGCCTTTGGCGGCTTCAAGCAGTCGGGGATTGGCGTCGAAGGCGGACCGGAGGGTGTGCTGGAGTTCTGCCAGGCCCAGACCGTGTTTACGCGCAAGTCTGCGACTGCCTGAGACGCCGGCGCTGACAGCTAGTGGGCTATCCTATAGCTCGGGCGCGTAAAATCTATTTGATCTATAGCGGCCGAAGCGTCAGCCTGTCGCCACAGATTCTGTTAACCCACGACCCCCGGAGAAAACATGACTACGGAAACCAAGTGCCCGGTGATGCACGGCAGTGCCACCACCCCTGCGGCGCCGACGAACGCAGGCTGGTGGCCGAACCAGCTGAACCTCAGGATCCTTCACCAGAACTCGTCGCTGTCCAATCCGATGGGCCCGGTGTTCGACTATGCCGAAGCCTTCGAGAAGCTCGACTACCAGGCGCTGAAGCAAGACCTGCAGGCCCTGATGACCGATTCGCAGGACTGGTGGCCGGCAGACTGGGGCCACTATGGCGGCTTTTTCATCCGCATGGCGTGGCACGCGGCCGGTACCTACCGCGTCGGCGACGGCCGCGGCGGCGCCGGCACGGGCCAGCAACGCTTTGCCCCGCTGAACAGCTGGCCGGATAACGGCAACCTCGACAAGGCGCGCCGCCTGCTCTGGCCGATCAAGCAGAAGTACGGCAACCAGATTTCCTGGGCAGACCTTTTCGTGCTGACCGGCAACGTTGCGCTGGAATCCATGGGGTTCAAGACCTTCGGCTTCGGCGGCGGCCGCGCCGATGTGTGGGAGCCGGAAGATGATGTCTACTGGGGCCCGGAAACCGAATGGCTCGCCACCAGCGACAAGCCGAACAGCCGATATAGCGGCGACCGTGACCTCGAAAACCCGCTCGGCGCTGTCCAG
>CALGEF010000430.1 GCA_937881755.1 uncultured Acidobacteriota bacterium | reverse complement strand
GTGGGGCCGTATGCGCTTTACGGTGACACGCTGGTCAGGGTCTGCGCGGAGACCGGAACCCACTACTGCGACCTGACGGGTGAGGCGCAATGGATCCGCAGGATGCAGGACCGCCACGAAGACGCGGCCCGGCAAAGCGGCGCGTGGATTGTGCATTGCTGCGGGTTTGACTCCATCCCGTCCGATCTGGGCGTCCATTTTCTCCAGCAGCAGGCCGCGAAACGGTTCGGCCAGACCTGCAACCGGATCAACATGCGGGTGGTGAAGATCAAGGGCGGCGCGTCCGGCGGGACGATTGCGAGCATGATCAACATGGTCAAGGAAGCGTCGGGCGATGCCGAGCTGCGCGCGCAACTGAAAGATCCCTACAGCATCTGCCCGCCTGGTCATGGGTTCACGGCGCGCCAGCCCGATGTGCAGATGGCGTATGACGAAGAGTACGGGAGCTGGATCGCGCCGTTCATCATGGCGGCCATCAACGCGCGCGTGGTGCATCGCTCCAACGCGCTGAGCCATAACAGCTATGGCGACGGGTTCCTGTATGAGGAGGCGATGGTGTCCGGCGAGGGCGCAAGCGGAAAGCGCGCGGCACGCGCCATCAGCTGGGGCATGACCGGCGCGATGATCGGGCTGGCCCTGCCGCCGACGCGGTGGCTGCTCGAAAACCATGTCCTGCCCAGGCCGGGCGAAGGGCCAAGCGAAAAGCAGCAGCGCGAGGGTGAGTACGATCTGGTGTTCCTGGGCACGACACCGCGCGGTGACAAGATCCGGTGCCGGGTCACAGGCGACCGCGACCCGGGCTATGGGTCCACGGCCAAGATGCTGGCCCAGGCCGCAGCCTGTCTGGCCAGGGACCTGCCAGGCACCACCCCGGGCGGCTTCTGGACGCCGGCGACCCTGATGGGCGACAAGCTGATCGGGCGCCTCGAGGCCCATGCCGGGCTCAGCTTTGAACTGGTGCCGGCCTGAGGCTTGCGCGCGCCTGACCAGGCAGCCGGCGGCGACCTGCCTGTCTGCTGTGCGGGGGATTGTGCTGGCAGTATTCTTTTGCGCGAGGGGGAGGACTGAGGCCCCGGCGCTGAAACCAGGTGCCTGGTTTTGGCGGAGGCTGCAGAAAAAAACTGAATTGATGAGCGCGGCTGGAAAATTCCATTTCGCAGAAAAATCGCAGCCGCGCGTTTCTGCGCAGCCCCGGCCCAATTCTCCCGGTTACGTCTTCGCCCTCACCCTGAGCTGGCGGACCTTGTCCGCCTTGTCACAAGCGCCGCTGAAAGCCAGACTTTGGGACGCTCCTCGGCCCGGAGAGGCTGCGGCTCTTTGAGCTCGTCCGCCGCTTTTGTTCTGGTTTGGAGCCGATCCTGCGTACCTCAGTATTGGCCCGCCGCTCCTTTTGATCGTAGCCCCTAGTTCGCGCCCGCTGTCACCGCCCCCGCTGTCCCCACCGCCGACGCCTGCAGCATGACCAGCATCTGCCTGGTCGGATAGCCGTCGGCGATCTGGCCTTGCGTCTTCTGGAATCCGGCGAGGGCGAGTTTGGTGCGGCGGCCGGCGATGCCGTCGACCACGCCGGCATCGAAGCCGCGGTCGTTGAGGGCCTGCTGCATGTCGCGCAGCTCGGAGACGGTCAGCGGCATCAGGTGCGTCGGCCAGGGCGTCAGCGGGCCGGTCTTTCCCATGATCGCATCGGCCGAGAGGCCGACGGCAAGGGCGTAGGAATCGGCGCGGTTATAGGTCTTGAAGACGTTGAAGTTCTTGAACAGCAGGTATTTCGGGCCCTCGTGCCCGGCGGGCACCCAGAGTTCGCCGAATTCGGCGCCCCTGGTGTCGAAGGCGGCGGCGGTGATCGGGGTCAGGCCCGCCGCAGTCCAGGTTTCCATGCGGCGCTCATTGCCGTCGGCGAGGCCGTAATCGAAGTCAGCCGGCACACGCACTTCGAGGCCCCAGGGCTGGCCCTTCACATAACCGGAGCGCGCCAGGTAGTTGGCCGCCGAGGCCAATGCGTCAGCTTCGGATTTCCAGACATCGCGCTTGCCGTCGCCGTCAAAGTCGACCGCGTGGGCGATATAGGTAGTGGGCATGAACTGGGTGTGGCCCATCGCACCGGCCCAGCCGGAGCCGAGCTGGTCGCGCCGCGCATAGCCGCGCTCGACGATGGTCATCAGGGCGTAGAGCTCGTCCTCGGCAAATTTCCGGCGGCGGCCTTCGACCGCCATGTTGGCAAGCGCATTAGCGGCGTCATCATTGCCGGTGAAGCTGCCATAGCTGGTCTCCATGCCCCAGATCGCCACCAGCGCCTGCCGGTCCACGCCGTACTTCGCTTCGATCTCGGCGAGCGTCGGGCTGAGGGCGGCGAGCCTGGCCTGGCCGGACGAAATCCGGGTCTTGCCCATCGGCACTTTCAGATAATCCCAGATGGGCTTGGCAAATTCGGCCTGGGCGCTGGGGGCGGTCGCGCTCTGCACTTCGGTGCCGAGCCAGAGCGGCAGGGGGCGGATGGCGTCCAGCAGGGATTTCACCAGCGCCCGGTCATGCCCTGCCCCGGTGGCGCGGGCGGAGAAATCGTCGCGCCAGGCGTCCATCGCGGCATGGCCGGAGGTTGTGTAGCGGACCGGTCCGGTTTCGGGCGCGGGGGGCTGTTCGACGCCGGGCTTGGGCGACGGCGTGGGCGGCGGGCCATTGGCGCAGGACGCCATAAGACCGCAAACGGCTGCGGTCAGCAGCCATCTGGAGCGCGTCCAACCTGCAATAACCATAGCGGCGATCCCTTTTTCCGGCTGCGGGGCGCAGCACGTGTCCTTGACTCGTCTATCCGGATTCATTACGCGCTCCGCTTTCCCAATTCCTAAACGCACCAGGCCAGACCCATGAAAGTCCGTTCGTCCCTCAAATCGCTGAAGTCGCGTCACCGCGACTGCAAGATCGTGCGCCGTAAAGGCCGGGTGTATGTCATTAACAAGACTGATCCGCGCTTCAAAGCAAAGCAGGGCTGAGCCTGTGATGAACAGGCAATGAGGCGCCAGAATGGCAGCCCGTATCGCCCTGTTCGACCTTGGCGGGGTGATCCTCGACTGGTCACCGGCGCGCCTCTATAGCCAGATTTTCAGTGACAGCGCCGAATGTGAGCGCTTCCTCGCGAGCGTGTGCACCATGGACTGGCACACGCAGCATGATGCGGGCGTCAGTTTCGCGGACAATGCCGCCGCGCTGACCCTTAAATTTCCGCAATATGAAAGCCAGATCCGCGCCTGGAGAGGGCGCTGGATGGAAATGTTCGATGGCTGTATCGCGGGCAGCGAACGCCTCGTCGAAAACCTGGCCGGCAGCGGTCGGCCGCTCTACGCCCTCTCCAACATGCCCGCCGAAGTCTGGCCCGAGGTGCGCGAGGCCTTCCCGGTGCTGTCGCGGTTCCGGCATGTAGTGGTCTCGGGCGAGATCAAGCTGATCAAGCCGGACCCGAAAATCTTCCACTATACGCTGGCGCGGATGGGCGGGCCCTCCCCTGACGAAGTGCTGTTCATCGACGACGTGCCGAAAAATGTCGCCACCGCCGATGCCCTCGGATTCCGGACCCACCTTTTCCGGGGCGCTGCGGGACTTGAGCGGGCACTGATCCTTG
>CALGEF010000429.1 GCA_937881755.1 uncultured Acidobacteriota bacterium | reverse complement strand
CCGCGCCGGACATCCTCAGGGCCAACGCCGAAGACATGGCCGCCGCCACTGCCAAAGGCCTTTCCGCCTCGATGCTCGACCGGCTCGCGCTCGATGCGGCCCGCGTCGAAGCGATCGCTGCCGGGGTCGAAACCGTCGCCGCGCTGCCCGATCCGGTCGGCCGCGAACTCGCCCGCTGGACGCCGCCAAACGGGCTCGACATCACGCGCGTCGCCGTGCCCCTCGGCGTCATCGGCATCATCTATGAAAGCCGCCCGAACGTCACAGCCGATGCGGGCGCGCTCTGCCTGCGCTCCGGCAATGCCGCCATCCTGCGCGGCGGCTCGGAGAGCCTCCATTCCTCGCAGGCGCTCGCCGGGGCAATGCGGGCCGCGCTCGACGCCGAAGGCCTGCCGGCCGACGCCATCCAGCTCGTCGGGACGACCAGCCGCGACGCTGTCGGCCATATGCTCGCTGGCCTTGGCGGCGCGCTCGACGTGATCGTGCCGCGCGGCGGGCGCACCCTGGTGGAGCGCGTGCAGGCCGAAGCGCGCGTGCCGGTGATCGGCCATCTCGAAGGCCTATGCCATACCTATGTCGATGGCGCCGCCGATCCGGCCAGGGCGGTGGGCATCGTCGTCAATGCCAAGCTGCGCCGCACCGGCGTATGCGGGGCGACCGAGACGCTGCTGATCGATGTCGCCTGCGCCGCCACGCTGCTGCCGAAGATCGCGGCCGCGCTGGAAACCGCCGGCTGCGAACTGCGCGGCGACCGGCGCAGCTGCGCGCTGCTGCCTCACATCACACCGGCCACGGAAGAAGACTGGGCGACCGAGTACCTTGCGCCGGTCCTGTCCGTCGCCGTCGTCGACGGACTTGAAGGCGCGCTCGCGCATATCGACCGCTGGTCGTCGAACCATACCGACGCGATCATCACCGAGGACACGGCGGTCGCCGAGGCCTTCCTCGCCCGTGTCGACAGCGCGATCGTGTTGCACAATGCGTCGACCCAGTTTGCCGACGGCGGCGAGTTCGGCTTCGGCGCCGAGATTGGCATCGCGACGGGGCGTATCCATGCGCGCGGGCCGGTTGGCGCAGAGCAGCTGACCACCTACAAGTATGCCGTGCGCGGCGCGGGCCAGGTCCGCCCTTGAAACGCGCGCGCCTGCCCGGCCCGGCTGCCGGCCGCCGCATCGGCCTGCTCGGCGGAAGTTTCAACCCCGCCCACGGCGGTCACCTGCACGTTGCCGAAACTGCGCTGAAGCGCCTGCGGCTCGATGCGGTCTGGTGGATTGTCGCGCGCGGCAATCCGCTGAAATCCGAACACGGATCATTCGAGATGCGCCTCACGTCTGCCCGCTCGGTGGCCGAAGCGCCCTGTATGTTCGTGACCGATCTCGAACAACAACTCGGGCTGACCTATACCGTCGATACGCTCCGCGCCCTGCAGGAGATGGAGCCGGAGGCGCACTTCGTCTGGCTGATGGGCGCCGACAGCGCCGCAAGCTTCCACCTCTGGAAGGAATGGGAGGTCATCGCGGGCCGCATACCCATCGCCATCATCTCCCGGCCGGGCATACGCCTGACGCGCGCGCTGCCCTTCACGCGCCACTTCGGGGACGCCCGCATCGCCGAGCGCGACGCCGGAATGCTGCCGGGCCTTGCGCCGCCGGCCTGGGTGTATCTGAGAGCGCCCGGAAATGCCCTCTCCTCGACGGCGCTGCGAGGCGCGCTATGAGCCTGACGCCGGGCGACATCGAACGCCACAAGCGCCACATCCTGCTGAAAGAGATCGGCGGCCCCGGCGTGCAGAAGCTACGGGCGGCGTCGGTTTCCGTCATTGGCGCCGGCGCGCTCGGCGGGCCCTGCGTGCTCTACCTTGCAGCGGCCGGCGTGGGCCATATCGAACTGTGGGACGATGACACTGTGGAGCGCTCGAACCTGCAGCGGCAGATCCAGTTCGCCGATCGTGACACCGGCGCAGGGAAAGCCGCTACCCTCGCCGCCCGCTTGCGGGCCATTGATCCTGTACTGACGATCACCGCGCACGCCCGCCGCTATGCGGACGGCGACGCGCCCGCAGGCGAGATCCTGGTGGACGCGTCCGACAATTTTCCAACCCGCTTCTCGTTGAACCGCTTCGCCCATGCGTCGCGTCGCCCGCTCGTCTCCGGCGCGGCCAGCGGATGGACGGGACAGGTCGGTGTGTTTGCTTCGGGCATGGTGGAGGATGCCCCCTGCTACCAGTGCTGGGTGCCCGAAGCGCCGCCCGCCGCAGAGGCCTGCGACGAGGTCGGCGTGGTGGGCGCAGTGACAGGCATGACGGGTTCGGCCATGGCGCTGGAAGTGATCAAGCTGGTCACCGGCGCGGGCGAGCCGCTGATCGGCCGCCTGCTGCTGATCGACGGTCTGGCGGGCCACATGCGGACGATCAATCTGCGGCGCGATCTGCAGTGTCCAGTATGCAATGCCTGAACTGAGAGTTTGACAGCGCGCCATCCGAAGGCGTTATCTCGCGCAGATTCGTGTTTGAAAGTTGCACTCTGCCATGTTCCGACGCTTCCTCGCCGTCTTCCTTACCTTGGGTGTAATTCTCTTCGCCGGCTGGATGACGCTGCGCCGCGACGACATTCCTTACGAACAGCTGGAAGCCATCTATGCCAATACTGACAGCCGCTATCTCGCCTTTGGCGACGACATGCGCGTGCACTTCCGCGATGTCGGCCCACGCGGCGCCAGGGCGATCATCCTGGTCCACGGCTTCTCCGCCTCGCTGCACACCTGGGAGCCCTGGGTCGATAACCTCAAGCGCGACTACCGCGTGATCAGCATTGACCTGCCGGGCCACGGCCTCTCGCGCTGCATCAACAATGCGCAGATCGGTCCGGCGCAGTTCATCGAGACGATCAACCGCGTGGCCAACACGCTGGAGATCGAACGCTTCACACTCGCCGGAAACTCGATGGGCGGCGCTGCGGCCTGGAATTATGCGCTTGCTTTCCCCCGGCGGCTAGACGGCCTCGTGCTGGTGGACGCCGCCGGCTGGCCGCGCACTGGCGCGCAAAGCGAAGAGCGCCCGCTGGTCTTCCGCCTTCTGGAAGTCGACCTGGCGCGCCGCCTTATGAAGGATCTCGACCTCTCCCCGCTGATCCGGGGCGGGCTGGAAGACAGTTTCGGCGATCCGGGTTTCGTCACCGACGAGATGGTGGAGCGTTATGCCAGCCTGGCCCGCGCGCCCTGCCACCGCGAAGCGCTGCTCGAACTCGTCTCCGGACAGGGCGAGACAAGGCGCCAGGCGACGGCGGAACTGCTCTCGGGTATCGCCACGCCGACGCTGGTCATGCACGGCGAGCGCGACAACCTGATCCCTTACCAGCACGGCGAACAGTTCGCCGCGGCGATCCCAGGCGCGCAGCTGATCCTCTATCCGGGCGTCGGCCACCTTCCGCAGGAAGAGATTGCGGAACTCTCCGCTGGCGACCTGCGGGCTTTCCTCACCACCCGCGTCTACGGCGTGCAGGACGTCGCCCTCGAAGCGCTGCCCGAGACGACAAACTAGAGAATTGCGGGGATCACGCGGTCCGGCGGGCGGTGTCCGTCGGCGAAGGTCTTGATGTTGATAATCACTTTCTCGCC
>CALGEF010000428.1 GCA_937881755.1 uncultured Acidobacteriota bacterium | reverse complement strand
GGGCAGGGTGGTGACAACCGAAAACCGCCGGCCCAACATCATTGCGGCATGAAACCCCGCCTCGCCGATGCCGAGCACAGGGATCGACACCCGTGCGCGGGCTTCGTCCAGTGCGGGGTCGTCAAAGCAGGCGATGATGATGGCATCCGCCCCCGCCGCAGCGGCACTGTCAACCTCGGCCAGCACGAAGGGGCGGCAGATGGCGTCATCTTCCGGCCCTTGAATGGCAGGGGGGGAATTGTGGCAAGTGATGCCTTCGATGATCGCGCCCGGCGCTGCGTTGCGGGCGGCAGCGGCGGCCTTTTCCGTCATCGACACTGTAGAGTTGGGGTTGATCACGACAATCCGCATCACACCAACCCCCGCCCGGCATCCGACCCGTTCCGCGCCCGCCGCCGCTGCATGATCGTGACCGACAGGATCACAAGAACGACCAGCGACAGCGAAAAGATCGTGGTCAGCGTTCCCAGTGCATAAAGTACCGGAGTGGTCACGTTGGTCGTCATCCCCCAAATCTCCAGCGGGAGCGTATTGCGACTACCTGAAACAAGGATCGTACGGGCAATCTCATCGTAGCTGAGGGTGAAACCGAAAAGCGCCACGCCCACCAGAGCGGGTGCAATCAGCGGCAACACGACATGGGCAAAGACCTGGCCAGTGCTGGCGCCCTGATCGCGCGCGGCCTCTTCGTATGCCGGGTTAAAGCGGTTGAAGACTGCAAACATGATCAAGATGCCAAAGGGCAGCGTCCATGTCAGCTGCGCACCAAAGGCCGAGGTGGCCCAGTGGCTGCCAATACCCGTGCGGTCAAACAACAAGCCGACCCCCAAAGAGACGAGTATCGACGGAATTACTAGCGCGCCGATCACCAGATAGAACAGAACGGTAGATCCCGGAAACCGCCGCCGGAACGCCAGCCCCGCCATGACCGAGACGACAACCGTGGTGACCATGACCATCAGGCCAAGGGTCAGCGAGCGGCGGAAACTGCCCCAGATGTCACCGACCGCCTGCTCCATGAACAACTCGCGGAACCAGTTCAGCGAGAGACCACGCATCGGGAAGGTTAGCCCTCCCCCTGGACCCTGAAATGACAGGATCGCGATCGTAATCGTCGGGCCGTAGAGGAACAGCATGAAAAGGGCAAAGAATGTGCCGAGGATGTAGAAAGAGGCGGGGCGCTTTTCCATCTGTCATAGCTCCTTGCGAATGTCGACAAGGCGCAGCATGGCTCCGATCATAAGCAACACCGTGACCAGCAGCACAACCGCTGTTGCGGCTGCCGAGGGGTATTGCAACAACCCGATGTCGTTCGAAATTAGGCGGCCTACGTTTGCCAACTGGCTGCCCGACATGAAGCGCGTCGTAACAAAATCGCTCATCACAAGCGCGATGACAAAGATCGACCCGATCATGATGCCGGGCTTTGACAGCGGAATGATCACATTGGTCAGGATCTGAAATCCGTTGGCACCACCGTCGCGCGCGGCCTCGATCAAGGATTTGTCGATCCGCATCATGGTGTTGAAGATCGGCACCACCATGAAAAGGGTGTAAAGGTGCACGAAGGCAAGACAGACCGAAAAGCTGGAATAGAGCAGCCACTGGATTGGCTCATTGATGATCCCAGCGCCAATCAGAGTTTGATTGACAAGGCCGTTCTTGCCCAAAAGCGGGATCCAACTGATCATCCGGATGATATTTGATGTCCAGAATGGGATTGTTGTCAGCAAGAACAGCACCATCTGCCATTTCTGCGTGCGCACATGAAAGGCAAGGAAGAAGGCGATGGTGAAGCCGATCACCAGTGTCAGCGCCCAGACAATAGCGGTCATCATGAATGTCAGGCCAAAGACCTTCCACGCCACCGACGACCCGAATAGATATTCATAGTTGCCGAACTGAAAGTCGGGGTAAAAGCTGAATTCATTCGATGACCAGAAACTGACCGCGACGATCAGCAGGATCGGAAGGACCAGAAAAACCACCAGCACCCCGGTCAAAGGGGCGGCAAGCAGCCAGCTGTTCAGATTGGCACGGCGCATGGGACCTCACGACGAGATAGCCCTCTCTCCCGTTGCCGGGAGAGAGGTTCAGGTTTGATGTCACACGCCTCAGGCGGCGATGAACTCGTTCCACTTGCGGACCATGTACTGGTTCTCATCCATGACCGAGTTCCAGCAGGCAACCTTGCCCATCCGGTCCAGGAAGCTGCCGCCGTCGCGTACGGCCCCTGCCTTTTCGATCACGGTGCCAGACGGGCTGACGATGTCGCCGGCGGCTGCCTTGCCTTCGTACCAGAAACCCCATTCGTCTTCCGACATGAACAGTTTGGAGGTTTCGGGCACGGCCGAATAATAGCCCTGACGCATCAGGAACCCGCCAACCCAGCCCGAAAGATACCAGTTGATGTATTCATAGGCGGCGTCCAGCGGCAGGCCGCTCAGGCCAGCCGACAGGCCGATCCCGCCACCCCAGCTCCGATAGCCTTCCTTCAGTGGCTGATAGACGCAAGGCACGCCTTGCGCGCGCACGGCCGTAATGGCGGGCGACCACATCGACTGGATCACGACTTCGCCCGAGGCCATCAGATTCACAGACTCGTCGAAGGATTTCCAGAAGGCGCGGAACTGACCGTTCTTTTTGGCTTCCATAAAGATGCCGATGGTTTTGTCGATCTCATCCCTGGTCATGTTGCCTTTGTCGGCATACTGGATCTCGCCCATGGCCTCGCAAACCATCGCCATGTCCATGATGCCGATGGACGAAATGTCGAGAATTGATGCCTTGCCCTTGAATTCGGGGTTCAGCAGTTCGGCCCAAGAGTCGATCGGTCGGCTGATCAGGTCGGGGCGGATGCCCAGCGTGTCAGCGTTGTAGATCGTGGGGATCAAG
>CALGEF010000427.1 GCA_937881755.1 uncultured Acidobacteriota bacterium | reverse complement strand
ATGACAAGCCGGGCAATGCCGGCGAGATGTTGCAGAACGTGGTTGCCTGGCCCCTTGGCATTTTGTTCAAACTGCTCGATTTG
Source organism: uncultured Acidobacteriota bacterium (assembly GCA_937881755.1). Classification (GTDB taxonomy): domain Bacteria; phylum Pseudomonadota; class Alphaproteobacteria; order Caulobacterales; family Hyphomonadaceae; genus Hyphomonas. The sequence continues at coordinate 1,605 of CALGEF010000427.1, read as the reverse complement.
CCCATTTCCGCGATCCAGCGGCTGATCGGTATAAGGCGAATGCCTTGGTTCTTTTTGCTACCAAATTTGGCGTTTTTCGGGCTGTTTGTGATCCTTCCGCTGCTGATGAACCTTGCCTATTCGGTCACGGGCGGTACTCAACTGTTCTTGCAGGACCGGCCGATTACCGGCACGGAGCAGTACAGGTTCCTCTTTGACTGCGGCTCTTATGCCGACCCGTTGACCTGCCGTGAAGACCGGTTCTGGAAGGGCATTTTCAACACCTCTATCTTCATCTTTTTTCAAGTTAGCTTCATGGTGCTGTTTTCTTTGATCACCGCGCTGGTCTTGAACCGTGAAATCCGCGCACGCGGTTTCTGGCGGGCGGTCTTCTTCTTCCCTGTGCTTTTATCGCCGGTCGTTGTCGCACTGATCTGGAAGTGGATCTTGTTGCGCGACGGGATCCTGAACGCCTTTCTGGTATCGATCGGGCTCGATCGAATTCTTTTCTTCGTCAGCCCCGAATGGGCGATGTTCTGGGCGGTCTTCGTATCAATCTGGGCGCATCTGGGCTTCTATACCCTGATCCTTCTGGCAGGGCTTCAGGCAATCCAGCCCGACCTTTACGAGGCGGCGGAGATGGATGGCACCAGCAAGGAGCGCGTCTTTTTCCGCATCACCTTGCCGCTTCTATGGCCCAACATGCTGGTCGTGATCGTCTTGGCCTTGATCAAGGGCGTGCAGGTTTTCGATGAGGTCTATGTGCTGACCGGCGGCGGACCGGGCACTGCGACGCAGTTCATCGTTCAATACATCTACAATACCGCCTTTACAAACCAAGTGCAGAATTTCGGTCTCGCCTCTGCCGCATCGATGGTTCTGGGCGTTGTGCTTTTCATCCTGACACTGACGCAGCTGGCTGCAACCCGGAGGCGTGACAATGGTTGACGCGACACAAACTGCCCGCTCCGTTGGGTCCATGCTGACTGTCCGCCGTGGGCGCGGCAGGCTGCATTGGACCGACGTGTTCACCTATATCTACCTTGGCTTCGGTTTTTTTCTTATGTTTGCGCCGGTGGTCTGGCTGGTGTTGTCGTCGTTCAAGACACCATCAGCTCTTCAGGAATTTCCCCCGACATTCCTACCGCTTGGGCCGATCACGGTCGAGGTTGAGGGTTACGACGACTCGCTGCTGCTGTTTGATGTCACTATGGATGATGGCAGTGTTCAACAGCTTGCGCAGGTCCGGCGGATTGGGATCATGGCGCAGATGGTGGATCCAGACGCCCCGGACGAGCGGCTGCAGATCCCGATCAACACGCGCGAACCGGTACGCGAATTGCGCATGGCATGGGAAAATTACCGCGATCCGCTAGAGCGGTTCAACTTCGTAAGCTACCTTTGGAACTCTGTAATCGTGACCTTAGTGGCGACGGTGATTACGCTGCTGATAAACTCCATGGCGGCGTATGCCCTCTCAATCTACGAGTTCCGCGGGCGTAATGCGATCATGCTTTTTGTGATTGGCACGCTGATGATCCCAATCACTGTTATCCTCGTCCCAGTCTACATTGTGGTCACGAACCTCGGCATGATCAACTCGCTTTGGGCGGTGATCCTTCCGGG
>CALGEF010000426.1 GCA_937881755.1 uncultured Acidobacteriota bacterium | reverse complement strand
CGGCATCCCAGGTCATCTCGGGGTCAAACCAGATCGTCAGCGAGCCCCGGCGCTTGAGCGCTTCATTCTAGGCTGGCCAGTTCCTGGTCTTGTAGGTCGGTGGTGTCGGCCTGCTCATGCATCCCAGCTACCACGCTGGATTCACAAGATGAATCCCTCACGGGATTTGTGCAACAAAGCCCTTGGCCAGCCGTCAGGACAGCGCCAGCCCTTCCTTTTCCACGATCGCGCCGCCCGCTTCGGTCGCGCGGAACCGCTCAACCAGCGCCACGGTCGCAGGAAATTGTTGCAGGTCGAAGCCGCGCAGACCGGCCCAGTGAAGAATGACGAAGACGTAGGCGTCCACTGCATCGGGGCGATCGCCGTGGAGGAAGTGCGGCGCGCCGGCGCAAAGGGTCTCGATCTCGCCAAGGGCGGCTGCGAAGGTGGTCCGGGCAATCTCGGCCACGCTGGCGGCGCCGGCCTCGCCGCCGAACCGCTCGGGGCGGAAGAGGCGTGTGTGGCTGGGATGCACGGTCGTGTTGAGCCAGAGAAACGTCGACAGCGCCTGCCAGCGCATCGGGCCGGGCGGGGGGAAAAGCTGCGCCTCGGGGAAGGTGTGGTCAAGGTAGTGCAGGATCGCTGCAAGCTGCGTCAGGGGCGTTGTGCCGATCATCAGCGTCGGCACCTGGTGGCGCGGGTTCACGGCGAGGAATTCAGGCGCGAAGTGTTCGCGCTGGGCAAGCACGATCCGCGTGTCGTCATATGCGACGCCAAGCTCGCGCCGCAGCCGCTCGAGCGCGAAATGGGCCACAAAGGAACAGGTCCCCGGTCCCCAGTAAAGCCTCAGCGACGGTGGTGCGGCCCTGAGCATGGCGAAAAACCCCTTTGTTGCGAAAGCCGATTGCGCTTTTCCCGGTAGCGTCCGGTCCACGTCCTGTCAACGAGGAGGCGGGAAGTTCAGGGCGAATCAAGGCGCCGGATGCGCCGCAACTCGCCGAACCAGCGCATCCAGAGCGCCGCGACCACCAGAGCGCCCAGCCCGCCGATTGCCACGGCCGGCACGGTGCCCACGAAAGCCGCCATCGTTCCGGCGCGGAAGCCGCCAACCTCGTTCGAGGCGCCGATGAAGACCTGATTTACCGAGTTGACGCGGCCGCGCAGCTCGTCGGGCGTCCAGAGCTGGACCAGCGTGCTGCGCACGTAGACGCTGATCATATCGCACCCACCGACGATGGTGAGCGCCACGACCGACAGCCAGAAGATCTCGGACAGGGCAAAGATCAGCGTGAAAAGCCCGAAGCCCGCCACGCTGGCAAAAAGGACAAGGCCCGCATGGTCGCGGATCGGAACAGTCATGAGGTAGAGGCCGACCCCAATCGCGCCAACAGCCGGGGCGGCCCGCAGCACGCCCAATCCGGTGGGCCCGACGTTCAGGATGTCACTGGCGTAGATTGGCAGCAGCGCCGCCGCCCCGCCAAGGATCACGACAAAAAGATCAAGCGACATCGCCCCGAGCACGATCTTGTCCCGCAGGATGTAGCGCAGGCCTGCGCTGAGCGCGGTCCAGCTTGCGCCGACGATCGGCGCGCGGTGTGCTGCCTTGGGAATGCGCAGGACCAGCGCGGCGGACCCCGCAAGCAGCGCCATCGCGACAAGATAGGCGAGGTCGGGGCGGACGGCGTACAGGATGCCGCCCGCCACCGGGCCCGAGATCGTCGCCACGTTGTGGGCGGTCGTGTTGAGCGCGATCGCGTTGGCAAGGTCTCGGGCGGGCACGATGTTGGGCACGATCGACTGGCGCGCGGGATTGTAAAAGGCGCGGACCGTGCCAAAGACCGCAAGCAGCGCGAAGATGAAAAGCACGTCCGACATTCCCGTTCGCGCGATCAGGGCGAACAGCGCCGCGCATCCAGCCATGATGACAAGGCTGATAGCCATCACCCAGCGGCGCGAGAATCGGTCCGCGACGGCCCCGGTGACAAGCATCAGGGCGAGCGCGGGGGCGAACTGCGACAGGCCGACAAGCCCCAGATCGAACGGATCGCGGGTCAGTTCGTAGACCTGCCAACCGATCGCGACGGTCAGAATCTGCACCGCGAAACCGGTCGCCACCAGTGCAATCCAGTAGGCAGTGAAGCCCCTATGCCGAAAGGCGGGCCAGCGCGTCGGACGGTCCTCGGCGTGGATGTTGGTCATTGGACGACCGGCCGGCGGGGCGCCTGCGGGGGATAGAGCGTCTCCGGTGGTTCGAGCATCTTGGTGAGCCGCATAAAATGTCTATGCAATCGATTTCGGTTCATATAGCGTCATCCGTGGAGGAACAAGGGAGGAGCGCAAGATGGGAGTTTCTGCGGGCGGAATCGCTCCGCTACAAGGGGTGGACGCGGGGCAAAGCCCGGCTAGGGAGCCTGTTATTGTCTCCAAGAACCTGACGATCGGCTACAAGCTTCATCGCGAGCGCAAGCTGCTGACGGCGCTGAAAGACATCAACCTGACGATCTACAAAGGCGAGTTCGTCTGCCTGCTTGGCCCGTCGGGGTGCGGCAAGACGACCTTCATCAACGCGATCTCGGGTCTGGTCCCGCCGTGGGAAGGCAGTATCGAGGTCGATGGCCGTCCGGTCACGGGGCCCGGCCCCGACCGCGGGATGGTGTTCCAGGACTACGCGCTGATGCCGTGGCGGACGGTTGAATCGAATGTCCGCATGCCGTTCGAGTTCCAGGACCTCAAGCTTTCGAAGGCGCAGATCGACGAGCGTGTCGCGCGGTATCTGGAACTCGTCGAGCTGACGGGTTTCGAGAAATCGTTTCCCTATGAATTGTCGGGCGGCATGAAACAGCGTGTGGGCATTGCCCGCGCTTTGGCTACCGAGCCAAAGATCTTGCTTGCTGACGAGCCCTTTGCCGCCATCGACGCCATGACGCGCGAGGCCATGCAGAGCGAGCTGGAGCGGTTCGTGACCAAGACCCGGCAGACAGTCGTGTTCATCACCCACTCGATCGACGAGGCCATCACGCTGGGCGACCGGATCGTCGTGATCTCGCGCAGGCCCGGTCGGATCAAGGAGGTGATCGACGTCAACCTGCCACGGCCGCGCTTCGACCAAGAGCTGAAGTCGCTCCCGGAATACGCTGAAATCCGCGAGCACATCTGGCGCCTTGTCAAGGACGAGGCGCTGTCCGGCGCACATGGAGATGACTGATGGCAAAGATTGATTCCAATGCTTCCGGGAGCAAGGGCGCATTTGATGACGCCGACCGCATCCGGTCGATGAAATTCTCCCTTACGGACATGCTGGACAGGTACGGGCCGGTCTGGGTCACTGTCGTCAACCTGACCTGCTTCTTCATAATCTGGGAGCTTTTTGCGCGGTCGGGCGCGATCAACCAGATCTTCTTGCCGACGGCGAGCGGGATGTTCGGGACCATGTTTGAGGGGCTGACGAACTCGGCGCCGCCGACGGCCGCCTACTCCGGTCAGATCATCGATCACCTTACCTACACGCTTCGCAATCTCTCGATTGGTCTCGTGATCGCCTGCGTGATCGGGATCCCTGCGGGACTTCTGATGGGCGGCAACAAGTATATCGAGACGATCCTCGGCCCCTATGTCTGGGCGCTGGCTTCGCTGCCAAGGATTGCTCTGGTGCCGCTGTTCATCTTGTTCATGGGCTTCACGGTCAAGATGCAGATCACGATCATCGTGCTCTCGGCTGTGTTCCCGATCATCATCAACGCCTGGGCCGGAGTGAAGACGACCGAGAAGTCGCTGATCGCCGCCGCCAAGGTCTTCGGCGCTAAGGAACGCGACATCTACTTGCACGTCGTGTTTCCCTACACGCTGCCCTTCATCATTTCGGGCGTGCAGCAAGGGATCGGCCGTGGCCTGATCGGGGTCGTCATCGCAGAAATCTTCGGTGGTTCGATGGGGCTCGGGTTTCTCATCAATCGGGCTGCGGACACGTTCAATTCCGAACTGATGTACGCGGTCCTAATGCTTCTCGTCATCGTGTCGTTGTCGCTGATCAAGCTCACTTCAACGATCGAAAAGCGCGTGGCGCCGTGGCGCCAGCAACTCAAGATGTAGACTTTCGGATCTTCAATAGCCAGTGACGGCACAAAAGGGAGGTAAGTGAATGTCCAAATTTCGTAGTAATGGCCCGATCAGATTGGGCCGCCGTGATGTCCTTATGCGGGGCGGCGCCGGTGTACTTGGCACGCTCATCGCTGCGTCAACGTTCGACATCGCGGGCGCGCAGACGCCCAGTGCCGACGCTGTCATGGCGAACCTTCGCGCGATCAAACTGGGGACCGAGAATCCCAACTACGCGACCCAGTGGACGTTCCGGCTGGTTCAAGCGCTCGGCTACCTCGAAGAGGTCGGCATGGATGAGCTTGAGGTCGTCCTGAGCGAGGAGTACGTCCCCGGTCTCATCGGCGGCAGCCTCGACATCGCCCATGGCGATGTAAGCACGTTCCTCTCGGCGGCGGTGCAGAGTGGCCTGCCGGTCAAGATGATCTCGATCCACCGCGACAGCGAATGGTGGATCATGGGCGTCGCCCCGGGGATCGAAACGGTCGATGACCTGCGTGGCAAGTCCATCACGGGCGGCAACCTTGCCGGCCGCAATACCTACATCATGCGGGAAGTCCTGAAGAAAATGGGCCTGAATCCCGACACCGACGTGCAGATGGTGCCGTCGTCGGGCGGATCGGACTCGCGGCTTGGTGCGCTGCTGGCGGGCCAGGTGCAGGGGGCAAGCCTGTTCCCGCGCCACGAGGCGCCGCTTGTCGCGGCTGGCGGCAAGTTCATCTTCCAGGAACTCCAGAAGTTGCCGCAGGAAGGCTTCGCCGTCATGGGCGACTGGCTTGAGGATAATGCCGATACGGTGCGTGCATGGCTGCGGGCCGACCTGAAGGCGCGGCAGTGGCTCCATGACCCGGCAAACAAGGAACAGGCGTACCAGGTCATGGTCGATCTGGGCTACGAGATCCCGGACTCGTTCCGGGCGCTCTACGAGGTAGAGGTCTCGCAGCTCAGCAAGGACGCCGGGTTCGAAAACGCCCAGTCGATGGACGACTTCGTCGCCGAACTGATCCAGACCGAAGACGTTCCCGCAGGGACGCAATGGCGTGATCACTTCGACCTCACCTACCTTTGGGAAGCGCAGGACGCGCTGGGGATCGCGCGCCGTCCCGCGGCAATCTGACGGTTTTTTCCTCCGGCGGCCGGTCAACGGCCGCCGGAACCCCTCGGGATGTCCCGGGAAGCACTCTTCGGAATTTGACGGGCTGGTACCCTTGCGGTTTGCGGCAGGCGCGGTGGCCTTGGATGCCCTGTCTGGCCGGGTCAGGTTGAAACCGGCATGCCCCTGACCTTCACCTTAGCCCGATCCCGGCACAAGGCGTGCAGGAAGCAGGTCCGTTCGGCCACAGCGGCGATCCCGCGCGCGGTGTCATCATCGCTGCCCGAGTCCATGAAGACGTGCGTTTCGACCGGATCGGCTGTCCCCGCCTCGCCTGTCCCGCTGGACGCGCCACCTTTGGTAAAATGGATGTCCTGCACCACGCGGTAGCCATCCAGAGGCAGCTTCGCCATGTGCGCATAGCGCCCGATCTGCGTCATGAAGCAGAACGCGACACCGATCGAGAAATGGCTCATCGAATCCGGGGCGATGGCCGCCCTCGCGTCGGGTCGATCGTCGACGACAAAGCGCCACGACGCGGAGGCCTGTGCGTATTGCTCCCTCAGGCAGTCATAGGTGCCGTCAGGACGGACCCGGCAGGTCGTTCTGAGATGCAGCAGCTTCTTCGCACCGTCCAGCACGGGTGCCTCGGGCGGGTTGGCCTGGATCCGCCGCACCATGTCCTCTTCCGACAGGGTTTTTTCCGCCAGGGGGCCGGTCGCGGCGTCGTTCAGGACAGGCGTCAGCCCTGCGATCGGATCGCCCGGATCCGCAAGCGCCGGCCCGGGCAGGGCCGCCAGCGTGACGGGATCGATCTGGCGTCCGTTATGGGTCAGAGTGAACAGGCTGATCTTTTCGTCGCGCACCAGCCCGTTGACCGGCGCAGCCGCGATAGCGTCGATCAGAAGCCGTTGCAGGTCGGCGGGGTCGGCACCACTCCGGCAGGTCAGTGACACCTCCGGCGACAGTGCGCCCGAGATCATCGTGCCCTTTGGGAATGACCCGTCGCGATAGTAAAAGTTCTCGAGCGTCAGCACCGGATCGTCCAGAGTGATGGCCCGCGCTGACGCAAGCGCCCTGAGCTCGGTCATGAAAGACGCGGCCATGCCGACGCTGACATAGCTCAGCGGGTTCGGCGCCGCGTCGTACCCGCCCAGATGGGCCCCTTCGTCCGAGGCGAAACGCCACGCGCGTCCGGTCAGGCCCGAAAGCGTGACACCGTCTTTCTGGATCCCGCCCAGTGACCGCACCCACGCCCGGACCGACTGTCCGTGGCGGTCGGTCGCCGGCTGCAGCCCCGCCGCCTCCAGCCCCGCGGTCGCGTGGATCAGCGGCAGTCCCAACTCGTCCAGCGCATTCTCAGGCATCGGTCGTTTTCTCCCCGTGTCAGCGGCGCGTTTGTGGCCTGAAGCCGGCCAGTCCAGATCCTGCCGCGCCTGCTCTGGCTTGTTGCATCAAGCGTTGCCCGGCGCAGGCGGGCCAATAGTGACGGTCACCTCGCCCAGTCCCTCGATCGAATGGACCAGCACATCGCCAGACTGGACAGGCCCAATGCCCGCAGGCGTTCCGGACATGATCAGATCGCCGGGCAGCAACGCCATCGAGCGCGAAATGATCGAGATGACCTCGGGCACGTTCCAGATCATCTCATCCAGGTTGCCGTCCTGCCGCAGCGCGCCATTGACCGACAGGCGGATGAAGCCCCGCTGCGGATGTCCCACCTCGGCCACGGGCCAAGCCGGGCCCACCATCGCGGAATGATCGAAGGCCTTGCCCCAATCCCACGGGCGCGACGCGTCGCGCAGACGGGCCTGGAGATCGCGCCGCGTGAAGTCGTTGCCGATGGCGTATCCCCACACATGGTCGAGCGCGGTCTGGACGGGGATGTTCCGACCGCCGGTCCCGATGATCGCCACAAGTTCGACCTCATGGCTCAGATCGGCTGTCTCCGGCGGGTAGGGAATGGTCGATCCCGCGTCGACAACCGCGTCTGCGGGCTTGGTGAAAAAGAACGGCGGATCCCGGTCGTTCATCCCCATTTCCCGGGCGTGGGCGGCATAGTTCCGGCCCACGCAAAAGATGCGCCGGACCGGAATGCGCGAGGTGGAATTCGACACCGCGATCGAAGCCTGCGGCTGAGGCGCGAAGACGAAATCCATGGCGCGAAAGACCTTCCTTTGGGGAACGATGACACATTGTATGACAATTTCGGGAAGCACTGGCAAGGGCAACCGGACAGGCCACGGCGGGTCTTGGCGCCGTTCGGCCAACGACTCCTTTGACAAGTGCGGCTGGCCTCGGCTAGTCTACGCAAACGATTGCGAAACCGTTCCGCCGATGCGGAACCAGACCCGGATATGCCCACATGGCGTTGGATCACCAGGCGGATTTCGTCATTGCGGGAGCTGGGCACAACAGCCTTGTGACCGCTTGTTATCTGGCTGCGGCCGGGCAGAGTTGTGTCGTGATCGACGCCCGTGACATCCCGGGCGGCGGTGCTGCGACGGAGGAGATCCTGGGACCAGGGTTCGCGATCGACACATGCTCGACAGGACATACGCTGATCTTGCAGAACCCGATCATCCGGCTGGACGAGCTTGGGCTCGTCGCGCGGCATGGGCTGACCTACATCGACCCCGACCCGGTGGCCCACGTCGCCCTTCCCGATGGCGAACAGATCACCATGCATCTGGATGCCGAGCGGACGATCGCCGAGTTTGCACGCTATTGCGAGGCTGACGCGGAAAGCTACCGGCGCCTTCTGGCCGAGTTTGACGAACTCCGCCCGCTTCTGGCCAAGGCGCGGGCCTTTCCGGTCGGGTACGGGCCGTCGCTCAGGGACCTCCTGAAGGAGCATCCGCGCGGCGGCATCTGGGCGCGACGCATGGCGATGAGCGCACGTGACGTGATCTTGGGAGAATTCGTTTCGCCGCATGTGCGTGCCTTCATGGGATGGATGGCGTTCCAGACTGCCGTCCCGATCGACCAGGCGGGGACGGGGCTTCTGGCCTACCAGATCATCGCGCCCCGACAGGCCCGAAGCTGGTCGATCCCAATGGGCGGGTCGGGGCGGCTTGTCGACGCTCTGGTGGGCTTCCTCAGGGCCCGGGGGACCGAATTCCACCTTGGGACAAAAATCGGCGGACTGATCCTTGAGGACGGGCGTTGCGTTGGCGTCCGCGCGGAAGACGGACGGATCTTCCGGGGCCGCAAGGGCGTCGTTTCGACCATTCATGTCAAGCACCTTGTGGATATGGCACCGCCCGACGTCTGGGGCGAGACGTTCCGATACGGGGTGAAAACCTACAATGTCGGCGTTCCGTTCTTCGCCTCCTATCTCGCGACCACGGCCCCGCCGGTCTTTCAGACGCCGCGGGGCCCGCGCATGGCGGTTTCGGCGGGCTACGCGGGCTGGATCGAGGATCTGGTGCAGTCGGGGCGCAACATCTACGACGGGCGGTTCTCGGACGACATCGCGTGGCTTCTGGTCGCCACGCCGTCGCTTGTCGATCCGGGGCGCGCGCCGGCCGGGCACCACACCGTGAAGCTTCTCACGCACACCATCTACGATCTGCCGGGCGAGGGACCAGCCGGATGGGCCGCCCGGAAAGAGGCCTATACAGATCGGCTTCTGGCCACGCTGCGCCGGTTCTGCCCCGGCTTCACCGACGACGTGATCCTGGCGCGGCTTACCAAGTCGCCCGTCGATATCGAGGCCGCCAATCCGCACATGATCCACGGGGCACCGCATGGCGGCGACCGTTCCGCCACCTTTTCGGGCGAGCAGCGCCCGGTGCCGGGATGGGCCGCCCACCGGATGCCGATCCCGGGGCTCTGGCAGACGGGGGGAACAACCCATCCGGGCGGATCGATCACCGGCTATCCGGGGCGGAACGCAGCCCGCGTGATCCTTGGCGACATCGGGATCGATCCGGCAACGGTCATGGCCACCTGATCTGTCGGCACGCAACGAACAAACGGGAGGAGACCCAGTATGGCACGCAACTTTACCTCGGCCGAGTGGGAGGAAACAAGCAAGCGGCTCGATCACCAGCAGACCTTCGCGCGGATGCGCAACACCCCCTACTACCGCGACGCCGTCTACGCGCAGTTCTCGCGCGCCGAGTACGAGCGGCGGTTCGCAGCGCTCCGCGCAAAGATGGAGCGGCACGATCTTGACGTGGTGATCTGTCCTGGCGGCCCCAGCCACTGGAGCTTTGGCGGCGGGATGCTGTGGCTTTCGGGCCATTGGGAATGGCATTGCGCCGCCGTCTACGTGGTGTTCCCCCGCAAGGGCGAACCGACGCTGATCTACGGGATGGGCGGCACCCACATCGAGGCGGTCCGGCGCGAGGTTTCGGTGGCGATCTCGGACGTGCGGTCGGGCCGGAACGGCAAGTTCGCCGAAGTCATGGCCGAACGCATCCGCGAGGTCGGAGCCGAGCGTGGGCGGATCGGCCTGCTCGAGCTCGATTCCCGGCACAAGGACTACATGCCCGCCAACCAGTACCTGCGGCTCCGGGAAGAATTGCCGCAAGCCGAGATCGTGTTCACCGAGGGCTTCATGCATGAACTCGTCGTGGTGAAAAGCGACGAGGAACTGGAATGCGTGCGCCACGCCGGACGGCTTTGTACGGATGCGATGCGTGCGCTTGCGGAGCGGGCGAAACCGGGCGCGACAGAACAGGACCTGCGCGCCGCGGTCGGGGCCGCCATCCTCGAAGGCGGGGGGGACATCGACTTCATCATCATCGGATCGACGCCAATGGAGGACCCCGCGCTTGTCTTCGGCAACCCGCGCCCGTCGCTGCGGAAGCTGGAAAAGGGGGATATGATCCTCATGGAGCTTGCAGCCGGCTATCGCGGCTACTCTGCCCAGATCGGGCAGCCCATCTGCATCGGCACACCCACCGAGCGGGTCCAGAAGTTCTGGGACGAAATCGCGAAACCGGGCTATGAGCGGGTGACGGCCGCGATCGGGCCGGGCCGTCCGGTGACGGACATGGTCGAGGCCGCGCGGTTCTTCCGCGACAACAACTGCCAGTCCCGCCCCATCGTGACGCATGGCATCGATTTCGTCTCGGACGGGCCGCATGTATACATCGAAGGCGCCAAGACCCATGACTTCGACGAGGTGCTTCGTCCCGGTATGGTCCTGATGCCGGAGCCGAACCCGATTTCGGCGGATGGGCGACTGGGCATGTTCGTCGGTCACACCTTCATCGTGACCGAGACCGACCGGGAATGCGTCGATGACTGGCCGCTGGAACTGACGGTCGTCTGAGCGAGGCGGGCGGTCAGGCGACGATGTTCGACGCCGGCCGCCCGTCGATCAGCACCCGCTCCACATTGTCCCACGCGTCGCGGAACAGGCGCTGGGACGACTGGAGGCTCACCCCCGCAATATGGGGGGTCAGGATAAGGCGCGCGGCAGCAGCATCCGACACGGTGAGAAGCGGATTGTCCGGGGTGGGGGGCTCGGTCGTGTAGACGTCCACCGCCGCGCCGCCAAGGTGCCCGGTCTCGAGCGCGGCGGCGAGCGCGGCCTCGTCCACGATGCCGCCGCGCGCCGCGTTGATCAGGATCGCACCGGGCTTCATGCGGGCAAGCCGAGCGGCGTTTATGAGGTTCCGCGTCGCGTCCATCAGGGGAACGTGGAGGGTGACGACATCGGCTTCGGCCAGAAGTGCGTCGAGGTCCATCCTGCGGGCGCCAATCCGGTCGAGCGCCGCCGCGTCACGGGGCGGGGCCGGGTCGTGATAGACGATCGTCGCGCCCATGGCGCGGAAAGCGCTCGCAACGGCAAGCCCGATCGTGCCCATGCCGACGAGGCCGACAGTCAGGTCGCCCAGCCCCCGAAGGCTGGCCGCGACCATCGCCTGCCGGTGCGCGGCGTAGTGGCCCGCACGAAGCGGCCCCGTGGCGGCGGCGAAGCCGCGCAGAAGCGACAGGGACGTCGCCACGCAGTATTCGGCAAGCGCCCCGTTCGACCCGCCGGGGACATTGGCGAGCGTGATACCTTCTTCGGCCAGCACCGCCCTGTCCAGCCGGTCGAGCCCCGCCCCCGTAACCTGCACAAGACTCAGGCCCGTCCCACGGAAAAGCGCGCCGGGAAGCGCCGGGCCCACCGCAGGGATCACCAGCGCGCGCGCTGCCTTCAGAAGCGACGCAAGCGAAGGGTCGCTGGGCGTGGTGTAGGTGATTGACAAGCCAGCGGGCGGGACGACCCCGATCGCGAGAAAGTCCCGCTCCGGGCGGAGGCAGATGACATCAGGGTCCATTCGCGGGCGTCTCCTCGGTCAGTGTGGTAATCTCGGGAACAGGAAAAAAGCACAACAGAACCAGCGGTGCCGTCCCGGTGTTGCGTGTGACATGCCGTTCGCCGGGCGCCACATGCAGGGTGTCGCCGGGCCGGACCGGAATGTTGGCCCCGTCGACCCAAGTCGTGCCCTCGCCCGAGAGCACGTGGATGCATTCCTCGCTGTCGGGGTGCCAGTGGGGCGGGCGCGGTGCCTCGCCCGGTTTGGGCACCACGATCTCGACCAGTCGGATCGTGCTCATCGCGCCCAAAGCGCCCGACAGCACCTCACGCGAGCGGCGGCCGGCAAGCCCGAGCTCGACCGCGTCCTCGGGTCGCCGGAGCATGGCCATGCGCTATCCTGCCGTCAGATCGCGTGCCCCCGGGCCCTGCACCCGGTCAAGCTGCGCGAAGATCTGTGTGGCTTCTGTCGCGATGGCCTGTGCAATGTCGCCGATCATCCGGCGGCCGCGCTCGGCGGTGGCCGGGGCGGGGTCCCCGTACCAGCCGGTGGGCGCGATCGAACGGATGTCGGTCAGCACCGGGACATAGGCGCGGGTGCGACGAAGCTTGTCCATCTGAGCGCCCTGCCGCTTCTCGGAGGCTCGCTCGACCCGGTCGAGGTGAACGAGATGGCCGTGGTCCGGCAGGATCGCAAGCGCTTCGATCTCGCCGGCATGGGTCAGGCCGTTGCAGGACGGCCCCCAAAGCTCCTCGGCCACGTAGCAGGCCTGGGCGATCACGACGCTCATGCCATGGGTGCGGTGCAGCGCCTCTGCCGCAATCTGGAGCGAGGCGATGTTGCCTTCATGCCAGTTCACGATCAGCAACTTCTTTGCCCCGTGCGCTGCCGTCGATACGCAGGTTTCGATCACAACCCGCTGGTAGGTTTCGGGGCTGAGCGTGATTGTCGCCTCGAACGGCATGTGCATGGGGGTGACGCCCAAGGGCCCCCCCGGCAACACCACCCCGTCCATCAGCTCAGCCACCGCATGGCTGACGCTGTTGGCGGCAAAGATGTCGGTGCCCGTCGGCAGATGGGCACCGTGCTGTTCAACGCTTCCGCACGGCAGGATCACAAGCGGGTGCCGCGCGAACTGCGCCTTGATCTCGGGCTGGGTCAACTCGATGAAGTAGCGCGACATCGGGTCAGGCCGCGCTCTGGTCTTCGTCGGCGACGCGGGCGCGGGCGTGGTCGATGATTTCGGCCAGCTTCACCGCCTGTCCGGACCGCTCCACCGAGACGAGGGCCGCGTTGACGATGGCAAGCGCCACGACGCCATTGGCGGCCTCGAGTTCCACGGCCTCGTTGGTCCGGCACATCTGGGCGAACATGTCGAGTTCGTCGGTGAACATGTTGGACTGGCCCATGTCCAGCACCTCGCGCTTGCCGTAGCCGTCCTTGCCGCGCTGGATGTAGAGGGTCGAGGTCTCGTGCACGGTGTCGGGATCGTCCCAGCGGCCGAAGTCAAGCTCGAAGTGCATCAGCCCCTTTTGTCCGTAGACGCGGATGAAGTAGATGCCCGGCGCCGTCCACGATGACCCGACATAGCCGAGCGCGCCAGAAGCGAAGCGGAGCATCGTCATGGATTGGTCGTCGACCTCGGCCCCCACGGGCGAGAGCTTGGACGCGATGGAGGAGACCTCCACGATCTCGCCACCCAGCATGTAGAGGCTGTCAAAGAGGTGGGTAGCCAGTTGCGACAGCGGGCCACCCGGCGCCTTGGCGCGGTACCAGCGCCAGGTGTCGGGGGTAAGTTCCAGCGCGCGTTCGTTCGAGAAGTTCGATTCCATGAAAGAGAGCGTGCCAAGGGCACCGGAATCGATTGCATCCTTCATCATGCGCGCCCCGCGCAAAAGCCGGGCAGAGTGGCCGACCATCGCGCGCACGCCATAGCGGGCCTGAAGCGCCTCAAGCCGGATTCCGTTTTCGAGCGTGTTGGCGATGGGTTTTTCGGTGTAGATGTGCTTGCCGGCGCGGGCGACCGCCTCGGCCACGGGCAGGTGCTCCTCGTTCGGGACGGTCAGGATGCAGCCCTTGATCTCTGGGTCGGACAGCAGTTCCTCGAGGCTGCCGACAGAGGGCACGCCATATTCCGCCTCAAAGGCGTCGCGCTTATCGGCGCTGCGGCTGAAGCCCTTCACGATCTCGATCTGGTCCGATTGCCGCGCCCCGCGCGCAAGTACGCGAGCCCAGCGTCCGAGACCTATGATGCCGACCTTGACCTTGTCTCCCATGCGGTTTCCTTCCGTTTGCGCATTGCCTTTGCCCGGAGCCTACGATTGTCATACAATCCATGTCAACAGGATTGTCTGACAATCTAACGGATGACCGCGCGTCCGAAGCGTGCTAATGTCGAGCGATGGATATCGCGGTGAAACGGAAACCCTCGGCCACGCCCCTGCGGGAGCAGGTGCTTGCGGCCTTGCGTGGCGACATCATGGACGGGCGCCTTGCGCCGGGGCGGCGCGTCACCGAACGCGAGTTGACAGAGCGGCTTGGCGTCTCGCGCACGGTGCTGCGCGAAAGCCTCAGGCAACTCGCGGCAGAGGGCCTTGTCAGCCTGGTTCCGAACAAGGGCGCCGTGATTCGCGACCTGACGGTGACCGAGGCGCGGGAACTCTACCGCATCCGGGAAATGCTGGAGGGCCTGTCGGCGCGGCTGTTCGCCGAAAGCGCCGACACAGCCGCGAAGAGTGCGCTTGAGGTGGCGCTGCAGGCGGTCTGCGCGGCCTACGCGGCCGGTGACCCGAAGGCCATCCTCGAGGCGAAGAACCGCTACTACGCGGTCATCCACGAGGGGATGGAAAGCGCCATCGTCGAGGAGATGCTGTCGATCGTGCTGGACCGCGTGTGGCGATGGCGGGCGCTGGGCCTGAGCCACCCCAAACGGTCTGTGGGCCGGTCAGAGGAGAGCGTCGCGAACCTTGTCGCGTTGACGGAGGCGATCCGCACCGGGGACGGCGACCGCGCGGAAGCCGCAGCGCGCCATGAGGCGCGCAGCGCCGCGGCAGAGGTGATTTTGCTGATTGAAGGCCGTGCAGCCGGAACCTGACGCTCCGCTGAAGACGTCTGCCCCCGACCGGATTTGAGCATCATGATCAACCCGCCACAGGCTTTTGCCGGGCGTGTGATGCGCGGGGCGCATAAGGCGCGCGGGTCGCTCTTGTGCTACGCCGATCTGAAGGCGCGCAACCCGGCGCGGTATCTGCTGTGCCCGATCCGGCAGATGGTCACCGCAGCCATGTTGCTTTGCTGGGTCATGGCGTTGGGGATCAACGATCCAGTCTGAGGGATCGCAACCGAATTCGTCGCCCAATGGACAACCAGCCCCGTGAACGTGCGGCCCGGCTTGTGGTCTCCCCCCATTCCTGAGGCTCGGCACCTGCCAACAGCGCGCAACCCACGAACAGCGCGCAACCCACGAAGGGCGCATGCCGCAAGACGGGCCACCACCTCAATCAGGGCAGAGCCCGATCATGGGGTCTAAAGCCGCAGCAGCCGTTGCGCATTGCCCGACAGGATGGCGCGGCGGCCGTCGTCGTCAATCGGAAACTTGCCGAACCAGTCGGTGGCCTCGATGTTGTTCACATAGGGCCAGTCGATGGCAAACAGGATATGCTCCACGCCCATTTCCTCGATGCAGCAGCGCAGCGCCGGGTCCGAGAAGAAACCGCTCGTGGTGACGTGAAAGTTATTCCGGAACACCTCGGCGAAGCGGGACGGCGCGTTGCCGGGCCGCGAGAGCGATTCGTCGATCCGGGCGAGGAAGAAGGGAATTCCCTCTCCCAGATGACCCAGAATGACCTGAAGGTCGGGGTGGTCGTCGAACACCCCGCCAAGAACGAGGCGGATAGCCTGCGTTCCCGTTTCCACGCCAAAGCCCCAGCCCGAGCGGACGAAGGCCGGATGCGACTGGTCGTAGGGCGCGTAGTAGCGTTCCGTCACGACCTTGTCTGGCAGGCCGGGATGCAGATAGACGGGCACGTTCAACCGGGCCGCGCGAGCAAAGATCGGGCGGAATTCGGGGCCGTCGATGAAGCTGCCGTGACTAAGACCGTGAACAAGCGCGCCCTTCAGGCCCCGCTCCTCGACCGCGCGCTGCAGCTCGTCTGCCGCGGCTTCGGGCAGGATCGTGGGAAGCATGGCGAAGCCCGCGAAGCGGTCTGGCCGTTCCGCCACGATGTCGGCCAGCGCGTCGTTGACGGCGCGGCAGGCGTCCACGGCGATGTCGGCGGGCAGACGCTGGCTGCCCGGCGACTGATGCGAAAGCACCTGCATGTCGACCCCGGCGGCGTCCATCTCGGCGATGCGCACCTCGGCGAAGTCAAAAAGGCGGTCACGGACATGCGCGGGCTGGCTGGCGACGATGTGGCCCAGATGGCGCGACAGCGTCTCGTGCATGAAGTGTTCTTCGATCGCGATGACGCGGTGTCCGTGCAGCATTCCGTCCCTCTTTCTCTGCGTGCGCGGCCGGCTCCTCCGGCTTGCACCCGTTCTTCCAAGTGCCAAGGATTGCGCGACAGGGCGCCGCGTCGATCAGGCCAGCTTTTCTGCGAGCCAACGGAACGACGCGGGCGCCCACTCGCGGTAATGCTCGAACGCGCAATGACCGGCACCCGGATAGATGCGCGCGGCCCTGCTGCCGATCGGGCCGCTTTCAAGCATGAAATGGATGTTCCCGATCGGTGCCAGATGGTCCTCGGACCCGTTGATCATCAGCACGGGCATATTGATCCGCTCCGCCAGCCCGCGCGCCGACAGCGACCAGCGCGCGAAGATGCCTTCTTCCTTTTCGCGCGACCATGGCGGGAAGGAAGGGGGCCCCCCGGGCTCGCCAAAGACAAAGCGCGAGCGCCGGTTGCGGGCCTCGACAAAGGCGTCAAGTTCGGCGTCGCTCATCCGGTAGCCGAAGGGATGGCCCGCCACCGCGACCACGGCGCGAAGTTTTTCGGGAACGGTGCCGGCAAGTTCCATCACCGAGAAGCCGCCCCGGCTGATGCCGAATGCACCAAGCCGCCCGGCGTCCACCTCTGGCCGCGCGGCAAGCGCATCAAGCGCCGCGACCCAGGCGCGCGCCGATTCGGGCTCCCACGGGAAAGGGTTCTCGCCGGTGCCGGGCGCGTCCATCACCATGGAGGCAAGGCCGTGCTGCGCCGCGAAATCCGACGCCCACCCGCGGTCTTCCTTGAAGACGTCTGACCCGCACATGATCAAAATGGCAGGCACCGGCCGATCAGACTTTGGCGTGCGGAAATGCGTGCGGATCGTCTGCCCGTCCAGGGTCACGTCCACGACCTCCATCGGTGGGTCGAGGTGCAGGCACGCCTTGCGGTAGGCACGCGCGCAGTCGGCGCTGATTTCGGCCTTGACCGGTGTGATCTCTCCGGGGAAGCGGCCGATGGCGTAATAGGTCTTGGCCTGCAGATAAGCCTTCCGCGCCGCTGCATGGTCGCCCGCCGCCTCCAGCCGGTCGCCCTCCGCCTCGTGCCGCTGGCCAGCCTCGCGCCAGCGCGGCACCCAGACGTCATGGGTGGTGCCCTCGAGCCCCGCGACGATGGCGCGAAGTTCGTCAAGATCATCGATCATCGTCAGCCAGCGGCGATAAAAGCCACCTTTCGCGACCACGAAGGGATCTTCGTTCGCGACGAATTGTAGGGTCGATGGGTCCGCGTTCATCCGCATCTTCCTGTTGAGAGTTTTTCCGACAAAACCGAATCGCCGGACTAGACATCCCAAGGCTAGATGTGTAATTCTCCATTTGCAATCGATTGCGTTGCTTCGATCACGGGGCGCGCGCAAGCCGGGATCAACCGGCCTTCAGATGCATTGGGAGGACTATGCCATGATAAGAATGGAACGGTTGACGCCTTTCGCGCACAGTGGTGCGCTGGCCAGCGCCGTAGCTGCACTGCTCACGCTCGGCGTTGCCGTGCCTGCCTTTGCGCAGGCCGCCGGTAACCCCGGGCTGCTTGTCCACGCGGCCGACGACGAACCCTCGACGCTTGACCCCGCGCAGGTGGAACCCGGCGAGGCCGGTGAGACCGTCATCCTGCAGGTCTATGAGCGGCTGCTGGAATTCGCCCCTGATTCGCCAGTGCTGGTGCCTGGGCTGGCCACAGAGGTGCCGTCGCGCGACAACGGCCTGATCTCGGAGGATGGGCTCACCTACACCTTCCCGATCCGGCAGGGTGTCAAGTTTCACGACGGCACGGACCTGACCGCGCATGACGTCAAGTTTTCGTGGGATCGGGTGATGACCATGGCGCTGCCCGAGGGCAACGCAGGCATCCTCTCGGATATGGTCGTCGAAACGGCTGTGGTCGATGATTATACCTTTCAGGTGACCCTGAAGGAGGTCAGCGCAAGCTTCCTGTTCCGCGCCGTCGCCGCCATGGTGGCCTCTGTCGTCAGCCAGGACGCTGTCGAGGCGAACGGAGGGGTCGCCGCCGGGCAGTTCAGCGAGTTCATGTCAACAAACATGGTCGGCACCGGTCCCTACAGGTTCTCTGCGTGGAACCGGGGCGAAAACCTGCAATTGGTTCGGAGCGACTCGTACTGGGGCGAACCCGCCAAGCTGGACGTGCGCATCGAGGTGGGTGGCGATCCTGACGTGCGCGTGCTGGGGCTGCGTGCCGGCGAATACGACACGATCGAGACCGACCCGTCCTTCATCGCCGACCTCGAAGGCGCGGATGGCGTGACGATCTATCAGGAAGGCCTGCTGCTCGAACCGCTGCACATCGGCTTCAACCTCAACATCGTCGAAGGCAGCCTGCCCGATACAGACACGATCTCGGCAGACTTCTTCCACGACCGGCGCATCCGGCAGGCGTTCAACTACGCCTTCAACTATGACGGCTTCATCAACGGTCCGCTGTCGGGCTTCGGAGAGCCGATCCCGCACTACATCCCGATCGGCATCTTCGGCTATGACGAGACGGCGCCTGTGTATCAGCAGGACCTCGCCAAGGCCGAGGCGCTCTTCCGTGAGGCGGGCGTGTGGGACGAGGGCTTCGAGGTGTCGGTCATCACCGAGGCCGGCAATCTCTTTGCTCTGATGTCGCTGGTGATGAAGGATTCACTCGAAAAGTTGAACCCCAATTTCCGGATCAACGTGCTTGCCGTGGCTGAGTCGGTTTTCGATGATGCCCATGCTTCCGACCCGATCCCCTATGCGATGTGGGCAAAGAACGCCGATCCGGCCGCCGACCCTGACTCGTTCATGCAGGACTATGTCCATCCGGACGGGGCGTGGGGTCAGGTGCACGGTTTCCGCAACGGCTACGAGAACGCCGACCAGATCGCGGAGCTGATCGACGCGGGGGCCATCGAACTCGACATCGAAAAGCGGGCGGCGATCTATGCTGATCTCCAGCGCCTTCTTTACGAGGATCCGATGTGGCTCATCGGTGCACAGGAAGGCGTGACGCTTGCTCACCGGACCTGGGTGCAGGACTTCCAGATGCAGCCGCTCTGGCCGCGTCCGAGCCTCAAGTTCGCGCTGCTCGGAAAGTAACGCCGAGCGTACAGCACAGTCGGCGCGCGCGGAACCACACGCGCGCGCCGTTCACACAAGCCAGACTTGCGAACGGCCCTGCGCGGGCCGGCAGCACGATCCGGACGGAGGACCAGCATGCAACTCAGGGACTACGTCATCCGGCGGCTTCTGGTCCTGCCATTCCTGATCATCGGCGTGTCGATGATCGTCTTTGCGCTGACGCGGGTCGGCGGGTCACCGATCGGGATCTACCTCTCGCACGAGATGACACCCGCCCAGGTGGCCGAGATCGAAGCACGGTTCCACCTCGATAAATCGCTTCCGGTTCAATATTTCTACTGGGCGCGCGGGGTGCTCCAGGGAGACTTCGGCTGGTCTGGTGTGTCCGTGGCTCCCGTCGCCGAGGTCTTCCCCAAGAAGCTGGCGGCAACGCTGGAGCTTTCTGTCGCCTCCGGGATCGTCGCGGTCGTCATGGGGCTCTGGCTGGGGACCTACGCGGGCGCACGGCGCAATCGCCCCGCCGACCACATCACGCGGGTTGTGGCCGTGACGGGCGCCAGCATGCCGAACTTCTGGCTGGCCATTCTCCTTCTCATCATTTTCTGGGCGCAGCTTGGCTGGATGCCGATCGGCCGAAGCACGCCCGAGATCATCGCTCTCGTGCCGACGCGGACCGGGCTCTACACGATTGACGCGCTTCTTGCCGGCAACCTCGTGGCTTTTGGCGACGCGCTTTGGCACCTGATCCTGCCGGCCATCACCCTGGGCTACGGCGCCACCGCGATCATCGCGCGGATGATGCGCTCGGCGCTGGTCGAGGAACTTCAGCTTGATTACGTCGACGCGGCGCGCGCAAAGGGGCTGCCTGAACGGCTGGTGCTCAAGAAGCACGCCCGCCGGAACGCCCTGATCCCGACTGTCACGGTCATCGGCCTGACCTTCGGCTTCCTCCTTCAGGGCACGGTCTCGGTCGAGATCATCTTTCGCTGGCCGGGCATCGGGAAGTGGATGGCCGACTCCGTCCTGCGCGGCGACCAGGCGACGCTGATGACCTACGTGCTGTTCACCAGCATCGTGTTCCTCGTGCTCAACCTGATCGTCGACGTCATCTACGCAAACCTCGACCGCCGTGTCGAACTGGGGAAATGAGACATGGTTGACCTTCCCTCCCCCTCCCGTGCCGCAGCACCGGTCGTGCGCGACTCTGCCTTCCGTGTCCGGATGCGGCGGGTCCGGGACCTGACCGCTCAGATCCTGTCGAACCCGGCCACGGTCATCGGGTCCGTGATCATTCTTGCGATGTTCGCAATGGCGATCTTTGCGCCGTGGCTGACGGCGCCCAACACGCCCGACCCTTACCAGATGCCGCGCGACTGGGCGGCGACACGGATGCCGCCCGGAACGCCGGGTTATCTCTTGGGGACCACGAACGAGGGCGGCGACGTCCTGTACGGGGTGATCTGGGGCGCACGGATGTCGCTTCAGCTGTCGCTTGTGGTGGTGGGAAGCGTGCTTGTGATCGGCTGCATCATCGGCAGCCTTGCGGGGTTCATCGGCGGTAAGCTGGACGAGATCCTGATGCGGATCGTGGATGTCTTCCTGTCGATCCCCGAGTTGATCTTTGCGCTCGCGATCGCCGCCGTGCTCGGGCCGTCGTTCGGCAATATCATGTTCGCGCTCGCGATGGTGATGTGGGTAAAATACGCGCGCATCATGCGGGCACGTGTCATCCAGATAAAGAACAGCGAATACATCGACGCTGCGCGGATCATCGGTGACAGCAAGCTGAATATCTACCTTCGCGACATCCTGCCGAACTCCTTTACGCCCGTCATGGTGCAGGCGACGCTCGACATGGGCAACGTCGTGCTGATCGCGGCGACGCTTTCCTTCATCGGACTGGGTGAGGCGGGGATCGCCGAATGGGGCGTGCTTGTCTCGGAAGGGCAGGCGGGCATCGCCTCGGGCCGGTGGTGGGCATCAACCTTTCCGGGTCTCATGATCTTCCTCTGGGGACTGGCCTTCAACCTTGTCGGCGACGGACTGCGTGACGCGCTCGACCCGCGGACGGAGAGTTCTCGCTGATGTTGGACATGACGAACAGACCATCGGGATTGGCGAATTCGCCCGCAACGATCGCTTCGGTCAGGGATCTGACCGTCCACTTCCCGTCAAAGCGCGGGATGGTTCACGCCGTCGATCGCGTGAGCTTCGAGATCCGCGACGGCGAGACCCTTGGGCTTGTCGGCGAGACGGGGTGTGGAAAGAGCGTGACGGGACGGTCGTTCCTGCAGCTTCTGCCGATCCCGCCGGGGATCCTTGCGCAGGGGACGGTGACGTTCCACCCCCACGCCCGCTGCGGCGCCTGCGCTGGCACGGGCTGCGACGCGTGCAACAGCACGGGCCGACGCCCGGCCGCCTGTCCGTCCTGCACCGGGGCGGGATGCGCGCAGTGCAACGGCAGCGGTGCCGAGACAGTAGAGCTACTCCGCCTTCCCGAAGACCGGATCCGCCGGATCCGGGGCGACCGGATTGCCATGATCTTCCAGGATCCCGGCAAGGCGCTGAACCCCACGCTGACCATCGGCGACCAGCTGTCCGAAGTCTTTTTGCAGCACAGGACAGAGGAACTGCTGGACGCGGCGGGCATCGGCCCGGAAGACCGGGGTCTTGCCGCGCGCCTGTTGGGGCGGCTGGCCTCGCAGCGCAACGGCAGTATCGACAACCTGCTCCTTTCGCTTCCCCCGCTGCGGGGCAAGCGCAACCTGCTTTTGGACGCGTTGCGCAACAACGTCGCCGCCGCGCTTGCCGAGACCCAGATCGCGAACCCCTACCAGATCATCGACCGCTATCCGCACGAGCTTTCGGGCGGGATGCGCCAGCGGGTCATGATCGCGCAGGCGCTTGCCTGCAATCCCGACCTCCTGATTGCCGACGAGCCGACGACCGCGCTTGACGTTACAGTTCAGGCGCGGATTCTCGAACTCATCAAGGATCTGCAGAAGCGGCGGCAGACGTCGGTCCTGTACATCAGTCACGACCTGTCGCTCGTGCGCCGGATCTGCGACCGGGTCGCCGTGATGTATGCGGGCCGCGTGGTCGAGATCGGTCGCACCGACCGCATCTTCCGCAACCCCAGCCATCCCTACACCCGCGGACTGTTGCATGCCGTGCCCACCGCGGCGACGAAGCGTGGTCAGCTCATGGCGATCAAGGGGACGGTGCCCGAGCTTGTCGATCCGCCCCCCTCCTGCCGCTTCGTCGGGCGGTGCCCGCACGAGAAGGCCCTTTGCCGCAGCAAGAATCCCGAACTGGCGCAGATTTCCGATGAGCATTCGGTATCGTGCTTCATCCATGACGCAGCAGGGGCGGCCGACGCGCCTAGTTTCGACGAGAAGACGCAATGAACGCGATGAACGACGTATCTTCGAAGGTAGACAGGCGCGCAGACGACGTCGTGCTCGCTGTCCGCAATGTCAAGAAGCATTACCCGATCCGCGAGGGCGTCTTTCAGAGCGTGGTCGGCCACGTGAAAGCCGTGGACGGGGTCAGCTTCGACATCCGGCGGGGTGAGACCGTCGGGCTGGTGGGCGAAAGCGGCTGCGGCAAGAGCACGCTGGGCCGCTGCGTGAGCGGCTTGAGCGATCCGACCGGGGGCGGCGTCTACTTCGGCCTGAGCAAGGCCGAGGTCGCCCGGCTTGATACGCTGTTGGCGGACGGATCCGCGGCCGCACAGGCCGAACTTGCCCAGATGGAACGGCGCCACCGCATCGACCGCCTCGAGGGTGCGGCGCAGCGCCACTTCCGCCGGAACTGCCAGATGGTGTTTCAGGATTCCTTCGCCTCGCTGAATCCGCGGCAACTGGTGATTGACATCGTGGGCCGTCCGCTTCGGGTCTACCGCGAGGCATCGGGTGATGCACTGACCGAACGGGTCGTGTCGCTGCTGGAACAGGTTGGCCTTGGCCGCCACCACCTCTACCGCTTTCCGCACCAGTTCTCGGGCGGACAGCGGCAGCGCATCTCGATCGCGCGGGCGCTTGCGCTCGACCCGGATCTGATCGTGCTGGATGAACCGACCTCTGCCCTTGACGTGTCGGTGCAGGCGCAAATCCTCAATCTTCTCTATGAGTTGCAGCGCGACCGCGGGCTTGCCTATCTTTTTGTTACCCATGACCTGTCGGTCGTGCATCACATGGCCGACCGGCTGGTGACGATGTATCTGGGCCGGGTGGCCGAGTCGGGTGACACCAACACGGTCTTCGAGACGCCGCAGCATCCATACACGCGCGCTCTGATCGCTGCGAAACCCGATCTGAACGACGATGAGGGGCGGACGATGCAGGCGCTCGAGGGCCGCGTTCCCGACCCCGCGCGACCGCCGCAGGGCTGCCGGTTCCACACCCGCTGCGCCGTGGCGACGCCGATGTGCGGGTGGGAGGTGGACGATGTGGTCCGCTGGCTGGAATCCAGCAAGGGGGTGTTTGACGCGCTCGAAGGCGTTGATCGTACGAACGCCTTCGACGCCGCGCTCCGCTTTTCGTCCGAGGCGGCCGCCCGCAACCTTGCCAGCACGCTGCGGTCCGATGCAATCCCCGCGGCGATGCAGCAGGCGCTCGAGGATGTCACGGTCAGCGGCGGCGCGGTGCGCGTGCGGTTCCGGGAGGTCCCCGAGGTCGAGCTGACCGAACGCGGTCCCGGCCATCACGCGGCCTGCCTCATCAATCCCAGCCATTCTTCCTCCGGAGCGAACTGAAGATGACCACACATATCGATCCCGAACGGGTTGTCCTGACCGAGACCATCGACGGCCGGACGGTCCACCTGATGTATATCGAGACGTGGGACGGACTTTACGCCCCCATCGGCCTGCGCAAGCCCGAGGGTGACGGGCCTTTCCCGACGGTGCTGCTTGCGTCCGGCAATGGCGGCGAGGGGATGCGCTGGATCCGGGACGCGGTCAGGAACCGCGGCTACACGATGGACCGTCTGGTAGAGGCTGGCTACGCCTGTGCGTGGCTGCGCTACCGCACGGAAGTGGAGCTTGGTTACAACAACGGTGGCCGGCTGGTCCGCGACATGCGGCAGGGTCGGGAGATGTTCAACCGCTCTCCCCTCGAATACGAGGACGAGATCGCGATCATCGAGCATGTCAAGACGCTGCCCTACGTCGACGCCGACCGCATCGGCTTGATTGGCATGAGCCATGGCGGCGAGATGGTGCTCAAGATCACGTCTGAATACAACGGTGTCTGCGCGGCGGTGGCAAGCGAGCCCGCGAGCCACGAGTTCCTTTCCCTGACCCCCGACGATACCGCCTTTGTGAACGCCGAGACGCAGCTTCGCAACATCGAGGGGATGCAGATGACCGAGGTGGACAAGGTCCGCCGCCGCATCGACATGGACCTCGCGCGGGAGCGGATCTCGACCATCAACACGCCGATCCTTGTCACGGGGCGCGACGAGGATCACCTGCAGGGCATCTTCCGGACCAGCTATGATCTGCTGAAGGAAGCCGGAAAGGATGTGGAATGGTTCAGCGTCGATCACGACCTGCACGGCTACATCTATCCGATCCGCAAGGCCGACGGCAACTATGACCTGAACAATGTGCAGATTGCGGCCATCGGCAGGACGATCGCCTATCTCGACCGCTACCTGAAGCCCTGAGCGGCGCGATCGGCACGCGCAGAAGCGGGCCCGGCATGACCCAAGCGACGCAAGGCGCAAACGGTGGCGTGCGTTGGGTGCTCCTTGCCGGGGTATGGCTGATCTACTTCTGCTTCGGTATGACGGTGGCCAGCATCGCGCCACTCGTCACACCGATCGGCCGCGACCTTGGCATCAGCAATGCCGTGATGGGCGTGATCCTGGGCGCCTGGCCGCTTGTCTACATCGTGGCGGCGCTGCCGGCGGGTATGCTTCTGGACCGGATCGGGGTGCGGGCCGGGCTTCTCCTGGCTGCGCTTTTCATGACACTGTCGCTTGCCGCGCGGGGGCTTGCTCAGGAACCGTGGCAGCTTCTTCTTGCCGTGGGGCTGTTCGGTATCGGGGGGCCGATGATTTCCATCGGGGCGCCAAAAGCGATCGCGCGCCTGTTCCCCGACGCCGCACGAGGCACGGCGATGGGTCTCTACATGACTGGTCCGGCGTTCGGCGGGATCTGGGCCCTGTCGCTCACGAACAGCGTGCTTCTGCCTGCCGCCGGGGGTGAGTGGCGGCTTGTCTTCGCCATGCACGCCATCGTCACGCTTCTCAGCGGGGCGGTCTGGCTTGCCCTTTCGGCGCTTCCCGCGGCCCGCACCTCTGGCTGGGACGACGAGCCTGGAAAGAAGTTCGACATGCCTGCCTTTGTCGAGATCCTCCGCTTGACCGAGGTGCGGCTGATCCTTCTTCTGGCCATCGGTATCTTCTTCTTCAACCACGGTCTGAACAACTGGCTTCCCGAGATCCTGCGTCAAAAGGGCTTCGGCGCCACCGAGGCGGGTTGGCTTGCCTCCGTCCCGACAGCCGTGGGCATCCTCGGCGCGCTCGTGATCCCGCGACTTGCGACCCCGCCGCGCCGCATCCTGATCATGTCCGGGCTTCTGGTGGCCGCGTGCGCTGCAAGCCTGCTTCTGCAAGCGGCGCACGAGGGCTTGCTTCTGCCTGGGCTCATCTTGCAGGGCATCGCGCGAAGTTCGCTGATGACGGTCGCGATCCTGCTGCTGCTCGACTCGCGCGGCGTGCCGCAGGATAGGCTTGGGCTGGCGGGCGGGCTTTTCTTCACCGTCGCCGAGGTGGGCGGTGTGCTGGGGCCGCTCACCTTCGGCGTCGTGTCGGATTTTTCGGGTGGCTTCGCGCTGCCGCTGGCGATGCTCTCGCTGCTGTGTCTGGCGCTGCTCGCTCTGATCGCCCGGCTGGCGCGACACTGACACCGGTCAGGGCTGCTTTACCGGTCCGATGCTGCCGCGTTCGACGATGCTGACCGGCAGGATCGTCGTCGACGGAACCCTGCGTTCGGGCATCGTCATCAGCTTCACGAGTATCTCCGCCGCCGTCCGCCCGATGTCGTACTGCAGGATCTGAACGGTCGTCAGGCCCGGCGGAATCAGGTCAAGAAACGGGATGTCGTTGAACCCTGTGACGGAAATGTCGCCGGGGCAGGAAAGACCCCGGGCGCGAAGCGCCTCGAGCGCGCCCAGCGCCAGTCGATCGTTTGCGCAGAGGATCGCGGTGACGCCCTCGTCCCGGTCAAGCAGCAGGTCCGCGCAGCGCGCCCCCTCGGCCTCGGTGTAGTACGAGGCCGTCACGACCAGCCGGGCTGGGGCGTCGTGACCCAGCGTGCGCATCGCGGTCTCGAACGCGGCACGCCGGTCGACACCGGTGGACAGGTCCGCCGGCCCCGCGACATGGCCGATGCGCCGGTGACCCAACTTCGCAAGCCGATGGACCATCATCCGCACGCCACCAACATCATCACTGATCACGCTGGGAATCGTGCTGTTCTCGACCTTGCGGTTCACTGTCACAACCGGCAGCCCCGCGGCAAAGCGCTCCATCTGCCCGTCGTCGGCGCGGACGGCGGCGTTAATGACGCCATCCACACCCCGTTCGCGCAGCACGTCCATCAGGCGCTGTTCCCGCGCAATGTCGTTGTCTGTGTTCACCAGGATAGAAGCGTAGCCGTTCGGTTCGAGAAAGCCCTCGATGCCGCGCACGATGGGCGGAAACAGGTTGTTGGTGATGTCCGGGATCATGACGCCGACCGTCATTGTTCGGCTTGTCCGCAGGCCCGAGGCAAGCCGGTTCGGGCGGTAGTCCATCGCCTCGGCAGCCTTGCGGATGCGTTCCACCACCTCCTGCGAGAGAGAGGCCCCGCCGTTGGGCGTCAATGCGCGCGACACCGTGGACACATGCACCCCGGTGGCGCGAGCGATATCCTTGAGTGTTGTGCTCTTTTTCATGTTTGCATCCCATGTTTGCAAGATCATAGCCAAAAGTCACGCAAGCCGCAAAGGGTTGCGAACGCGGCTTGACACCTTGGAACGCTTGGGTAACAGTGCAATCGATTGCGGGTCTCCTGACAGACCCGTTGGGCGTCATGCGGAACGGGGGATTGGGCGTCATGTCGAAGCCGAAGATTGGTTGGATTGGAATGGGGCGCATGGGGTATCCCATGGCTGAACGGCTGGTGAAGGCGGGTTACGACGTCCATGTATGGAACCGCACCCGCGCCAAGGCCGCGCCGCTTGAGGCAAAGGGTGCGACACTCGTGAACTCGCCCGCTGACCTCGCCGGGGTCGACATCCTCGCCACCATGGTTTCCACCGGCAAGGATGTGGAGGAGGTCTATTTCGGAGCAGAGGGCGTGCTGTCCGGTGGGTCGGTCCCCAAGATTTTCCTCGACTTTTCCTCGATCGGGGTCGAGCATTCGGCGGCATTGCGCCAGCGGCTTGCAGAGCATGGTGCGGACCTGATCTGTTCGCCCGTAAGCGGCAACGGCAAGTGCGTGAAGGCAGGCAAGCTTAGCGCTGTCGTCTCCGGTCCCGAAGCGCATTATGCAACCGTTCGCCCTCTGATCGAGGCCATCGCCGCCAACGGCGTGTCCTACGTGGGCGAGGGCGAACTCGCCCGCTTCTGCAAGATCGCCCACAACGTGTTTCTGGGCGTCGTCACGCAGAACCTTGCCGAGATCACCATCCTCGCCCAAAAGGCGGGCGTGTCGCGCGCCGCTTTCCTCGACTTCATGAACAACTCGGTCATGGGCTCGATCTTTACGCGCTACAAGACCAACGCCTTTGTCAACCTCGACTGGACGACGACCTTCACGCCCGAGCTTTTGCGCAAGGACCTCGACCTTGGTCTTGCAGCCGGACGGAAGCTTGAGGTGCCAATGCCGGTAACGGCGGCCACGCGCGAGGCGTTGCAGGCCCATTTCGGCGCGGCATCTCTGAAGGACGACCCGGAGGGCTACCTGCAGCAGGATTTCGCGGCCATCCTCCAGACCGTCGCGCTGGCCTCCGGTATCACGCTGGTCAGCGAGGAGACACCCTATCCGACCGGACTCGAGGTGCCGC
Source organism: uncultured Acidobacteriota bacterium (assembly GCA_937881755.1). Taxonomy (GTDB): domain Bacteria; phylum Pseudomonadota; class Alphaproteobacteria; order Caulobacterales; family Hyphomonadaceae; genus Hyphomonas. The sequence goes on along the minus strand of CALGEF010000426.1, from coordinate 15,424 downwards.
AAGCGGCCGAATAGTCAGCCCTTTCACTGCAGGCCGCGCCCTGTCCGGACCGCCGGGCGCGGCCTTACCGTCGATCCGGCGCTCGGAGGGCGTGACCCCAGATGCATCTCGATCCCTACATGCTGGCGGCCATGGTCGTGCATGCCGGAGTGGCCCCACGACCGCCTTTGAACGCGATCCCGTCGCGCGCAGTCGGGGGCCATGTCGGTCCCGTTCTTCACGTCCCGCTGTTGCAGCCTGATCAGTCTCGCGGTGGTCGTGACGCTGCGGGACTACCTTGCCGGGGTGTCAGGCGCGATCTGCGCGGACGTGGTCATCGCGCCGGTGACGGGGGCCTTTGTGTTCTCCGTCAGCATCGTCACCGGGCAGCTTCCGGGCCCGATGCTGGCCGAGCATTTCGGCGCATCAGGATTTGCCGTGCGGGAAGCGTCGCCCGCATGCATCGCGGGGCTACTCCCCGTTTTTCTCGGCGCGATTCTCATGGGCAGGGGCTGATACGATGAACACGGACAACACCATCGACCCCCGCGTCGCCGCCGCCACCGCGCATTGGGCGCACCGCATGGTGACCAACGGCGTGCCTTTGGCGGATTTCCAGGACGTGACGTCGTCCATCAGTCAATGGGATGCATGGTGCGACGCATGGGTTGCGCGGGGCCAGGTCCACGAAGACCTTGGCGAGGCAGCACTGGCTGAGGGGGGGCGCCTCAGCGCGGGCCAGCATTTCGCGACCGCGGCCGTCTGCCACCATTTCGGAAAGTTTCTTTTCGTCCACGACATGGCCCGGATGCGATCAGCGCATCTCCGTGCGCTCGCGGCACATGCGCGGGCGCTGCCGCTTCTCGATCCGCCGGGCGAGATGGTCGAGGTGCCCTATGAGGGCAAGGTTCTGCGGGGTGTGCTGCGCAAGCCCCGCGGCATCGCGCGCCCTGCTGTCGTGGTTATGTGCATGGGCCTCGATTCCACCAAGGAAGAAATGCGCACGAACGAGGAGGTCTTTCTCGACCGTGGCATTGCAACCTTCGCGTTCGACGGGCCGGGGCAGGGCGAGGCCGAATACGATCTGCCGATCCGCCCCGACTATGAGGCGCCGGTCGCGGCGGTGATCGACACGCTGGAGACCCGGCGCGACCTCGACACCAGCCGCCTCGGTCTCTGGGGCGTGAGCCTGGGTGGTTACTATGCGCCGCGCGCCGCGGCATTCGAGCCGCGCGTTCGGGCCTGCATCTCGCTGACCGGGCCGTTCGACTTCGCCGACGCCTTCGGCCGCGCCCCGGAACTGACCCGTTCTGCCTTCATCGCCCGCTGCCACACCCGCGACGCGGCAGAGGCGGCGCAGGTGGCCGCGCGGATGAGCCTTGACGGTGTCGCCCAACGCATCCGCTGCCCGCTCTATGTGGTTGGCGGGCGGTTGGACCGGGTGGTCCCGCCCGAACATGCCGAGCACCTCGCGCGGTCCGTCGCGGGGCCTGTCACACTCAACATGGTCGAGGACGGCACGCATGTTGTGAACAACCGGCCCTACAAGTACCGCCCGCAGTCGGCCGACTGGCTTGCCGCGCAGCTTGGTGTCACGCCATGACCGGCCCCAGCCGAGACAGGGGGCTGACAAGCAAGGCGAACGTTTGCATAATGACGGACGGAGCATTGCGTGATTCTTGCGCAACGTGCTGCGGCCCGCGCCCCAGATACCGGAGGATCCCATGAATAGAGCCCTGAGGCCGAATGTCTTGCAGCCCGTCGATCTTGAGCCCAACTGGCGCTGGGAAGGTCGGCTGCCTGCATGGGGCCACACCGCGGTTGATTTCGAGCGCCGTATCGATCACGATCGGCTCCGCCGCTATCGCCTGTCGCGCACCCGGCAGGCGCTGCAGGCCAGCGAGGCGGGCACGCTCCTGCTGTTTGACGTGAACAACATCCGTTACGTCTCGTCCACCAAGATCGGCGAGTGGGAGCGGGACAAGATGTGCCGCTTCTGCCTGCTGACCGGCGATGACAGCCCCTATGTTTGGGATTTCGGCTCTGCCGCCATGCATCACAAGAAGTTCTCGGACTGGCTGGAGCCCGATCATTGCCGCGCCGGCGTTGTCGGGATGCGCGGCACGATCCCGCCCGAGTTCGGGCTGATGAAGAAGTACGCCCGCGAGATCGCGGGGCTTATCCGCGACGCGGGCATGGCCGACATGCCGGTGGGTCTAGACTATGCCGAGACGGCGATGTTCCACGCGCTTCAGGAGGAAGGGCTCAAGGTCATCGATGGTCAGCAGATCATGCTTGCGGCGCGCGAGATCAAGAACTGGGACGAGATCCAGCTTCTGACACAGGCGGCCAGCATGGTCGACGGTGTCTATCACCACATCTACGAGGCGCTGAAACCCGGCATCCGTGAGAACGACATCGTCGCGCTGGCCAACAAGATGCTCTACGAGATGGGCTCGGACGACGTCGAGGCGATCAATGCCATCTCCGGCGAGCGCTGCAATCCGCACCCCCACAACTTCACCGACCGCTATTTCCGCCCTGGTGACCAGGCCTTCTTCGACATTCTGCAGTCCTATCAGGGCTATCGGACCTGCTACTACCGCACGTTCAACATCGGCCGCGCCACCCCCGCCCAGAACGACGCCTATGTGAAGGCGCGGGAATGGATCGACGCCTCGATCGCCATGATCAAGCCGGGCGTCACGACCGACAAGGTTGCCGAAGTCTGGCCAACCGCCCAGAGCCTCGGCTTCCCCAGCGAGGATGCGGCTTTTGGGCTGCAGTTCGGCCACGGGCTTGGCCTCGCGCTGCATGAGCGGCCGATCATCAGCCGCGCGATCAGCCTCCAACACCCGATGGAGATCAAGACCGGCATGGTCTTTGCGCTGGAGACCTATTGCCCGGCGACCGACGGGTTCTCGGCCGCGCGGATCGAGGAGGAGGTGGTGGTGACCGACACGGGCTGCGAGGTCATCTCGCTGTTTCCGGCCGAGGAACTGCCGATCGCCAACCGTTACTGAATATCCTGCCGTCTGGCCGGGGTAGCCCCCCCGGCCGCGGCCCTTGAGGCGAGATGACATGACGAGCATGAAGGCAACGCCAGAACCCCAGGCCGACCGGTCGAATGCGGAGCGATACCTGAGGATGTACCGCCAGATGGTCCGCATCCGGACCTTCGAGGAGCAGGCGAACCAGCTGTATCTCACCGCGCGGATGCCGGGCCTCACCCACATGTATTCGGGCGAGGAGGCGGTTGCCGTCGGCATCTGCGAGGCGCTGACCGACACCGACCGGATCACCTCGACCCACCGGGGCCACGGCCACTGTGTTGCCAAGGGCGCCGAGTTCAGATCCATGTTCTGCGAGCTTCTTGGCAAGGCCGAGGGCTATTGCCGGGGCAAGGGCGGGTCGATGCACATCGCCGACCAAAGCCACGGGAACCTTGGCGCCAATGCCATTGTCGGCGGATCGATGGGCATCGCCACAGGCTCGGCGCTTCGCGCCAAGCTGTTTGGCCAGGACGATGTCACCGTCTGTTTCTTCGGTGACGGCGCCACCGCGCAGGGTCTCCTGTACGAGGTGATGAACATGGCTGCGCTCTGGAAGTTGCCCGTGATCTACGCCTGCGAGAACAATGGATATTCCGAATACACCAAGACCGCCGAGATCGCCGCAGGGTCATTGACCGCACGCGCCGAGGCCTTCGGGATCGAGGCCTTCCGGGTAGACGGACAGGACGTGCTGGCGGTGAACGAGCTTGCCGAGCGTCTGGTCGCCCGTGCGCGCCGCGGCGAGGGACCATTCTTCATCGAACTGGAGACCTATCGCTATCACGGCCACCATGTGGGCGACATCAACCGGGACTATTATCGTTCGAAAGAGGAAGAGACCCTCTGGAAGACCGAGCGCGACCCGATCATCCGGATGCGCGCGTGGTTGGTGGAGCAAGGGATCGCCGCTGAAGCCGAGATTGAGGCGATGAATGCCCAGATCCGCAAGGATGCTGAAGACGCCGTAGCCTATGCCGAGGCTGCACCCTATCCCGACCCGTCGGAGGTCGACATGCACGTCTTCACCGACGTCCTGCACGCCACCCGGATCGGAGCCTGACCATGCGCGAGATCACCCTGAGCCAGGCAGTCAATGAGGCACTGGCCGAAGAAATGCGCCGCGACCCGTCCGTCTTTATCCTGGGCGAGGATGTGGCGGAGGCGGGGACACCGTTCAAGGTGCTCTCGGGTCTTGTGCAGGAGTTCGGGAAGGATCGCGTGATCGACACGCCAATCTCCGAGCCCGGCTTCATGGGGCTGGCCGTTGGCGCGGCGATGACCGGGGCGCGGCCGGTCGTCGATATCATGTTCGGCGACTTCCTGTTCCTCATCATGGACCAGCTGTGCAACCAGGCGGCCAAGACGCACTACATGTCGGGTGGCAAGCTGAACGTGCCGCTTGTCGTGCGCACGAACCTTGGCGCCACGCGCCGGTCGGCCGCGCAGCACAGCCAGTCGCTTCAGGCATTGGTGGCCCACATCCCCGGGCTCAAGGTGGCGCTGCCGTCCTCTGCCTACGAGGCGAAGGGCCTCCTCAAGACCGCGATCCGCGACAACAACCCGGTCGTGATCTTCGAGGACAAGCTGATGTACCAGGACAAGGCCCCGGTGCCGGAGGAGGAATACCTGATCCCCTTCGGACAGGCCAACATCAAGCGCGAGGGGCGCGACATCACGCTGATCGCGACCTCTTCGATGGTTCAGGTGGCGATGAAGGCGGCCGAGGCGCTGGCGTCTTCGGGCATCTCTGCCGAGGTGATCGACCCGCGCACGATCGTGCCGCTGGACGAGGCCACCCTTCTGGCCTCCGTTAAGAAGACGTCCCGCGCCATCGTGATCGACGAGGGCCACCAAAGCTACGGCGTGACCGCCGAGATCGCCAGCCGTCTGAACGAAAAGGCATTCTATTACCTTGACGCGCCAGTGCTGCGGATGGGGGCGATGGACGTCCCCGTTCCCTTCTCGCCCGTTCTCGAGGATCTGACTGTGCCCACCCCCGACAGGGTTGCCGAGGCCGCCCGCCGTCTGTGCGCCGGAGAGATGATCCATGCCGCATGACGTCACCATGCCCCAGCTTGGCATGGCGCAGGACGCCGGGAAAATCGTGGCCTGGCTGAAGAAGCCGGGCGAGCGCGTGGTGGCGGGCGAAGCGCTGTTCGAGGTGGAGACCGACAAGGCAACGATGGAGGTCGAGGCTCAGGCCGCGGGCTTTCTGACCGAGGTGCGCGCGGCGGAAGGAGAGGACGTTCCGGTTGGCCGCGTGATCGCGCGGATCAGCGAAACGCCGCAGGAAGCCGCGTCGGCATCCGCCGCGCCGGTGGTGTCCGCCACAGGCCCGGGGTCGTCCGGGCCAATACCGGAGGGCCGCGCCGTGACCATGCCACAGCTTGGGATGGCCCAGGACACGGGCATCGTCGTGGCCTGGCACGTGGCGCCGGGCGACAAGGTGGCCGAGGGCGACGTGCTCTTCGAGGTGGAGACCGACAAGGCGACGATGGAGGTCCCCGCAAGCGCAGCGGGGTATGTCGCGGCCCTGCTTGCTGGCGAAGGCGAGGAGGTGCCAGTGGGCGAGACAGTGGCGATCCTGTCGGACCGGATGCCCGACGCACCCATGCGGCGGACCCGGGCCGAGGCAGGAGGGACGCCGCTGGTGGTCCAGCCCGCAGCACCTGCGCCGGCCGCACCTGCGCCGGCCGCAGCACCCCCAGCCACGGCACCAGCCATCGTCAGACCCGCCCCGACCGTTTTGCCTGCATCCGCGCCGCAGGGCCGCATCCTTGCCTCGCCAAAGGCCCGCAGGCTCGCGCTTGAACGCGGGATCGACATGGCAAGGCTTGTGGCCTCAGGCGTCTCGCAGCCCGTGCACGCCCGCGATGTTGAAGCATTCATCGCGCCCGCGTCCGCGCCTGCGTCCCACCGGCTTGCCGCGGGCACGCTCCGCGACGGGTTCACGCCGTTCGCCACATGGGCGGCCGAAACGGCCGGCATCACCGATGCCACGGCGCTGCTTGCGGGGTTCGCGGCTGCAAGCCTGCGCGCGGCCATGCCCGCGACGGGCCCCCTCTGCATCGCCGTGACGGGACGGGGCGCCGACCGTGTCTACCCCGATCCGGATGACAGGCTTGGCCGGACGGATCCCGCCGCCAGTCCGATGCTTCCCGCGCTGATCCTGCGCGACCTTCGCGGCAGCCGGATCACCGCGATCGAGATGGGGACCGACCGGGCCCCCGTGCTTATGGTCGGCGGGCGTGGGGATGCGCTGACCGTCACGCTCGTCTGGGCCGACGGGCAGCTACTTGCGGATGCCGCGCTTGCGCTTGTTGACGGCTTCGCGGGGCGTCTTGAAGAGCCTCTCCGCCATCTCCTGCTCTGAGGAAGGAAACCCGATGACGAAGATCGACATCGATTTCGACGCCCTGCATACCGATCTGTGGATCGATGGCGCGTGGCGCGCTGGCACAGGGGGCGAGCGGTTCCCGGTTCTCAACCCCGCGACCGAAGAGGTGATCGCCACCGTCGCCTCGGCCGACATCGCGGAAGCCGATGCCGCTCTGGACGCGGCCGAGGCGGCGATGAAGCTCTGGGCCGCCCGCAAGCCCCGCGAGCGGTCCGAGGTGCTGCGGAAGGCTTGGGAACTGATGACCGCCCGGCTGGACAGCTTTGCGCGGCTCATCACGCTGGAGAACGGCAAGGCCCGTGTCGACGCAATGGGCGAAGCCGCCTACGCGGCCGAGTTCTTCCGCTGGTTTGCCGAAGAGGCCGTCCGCGCCGAGGGTCTGCTGATGCACGCCCCCTCCTCGGGTGCGCGGATCTTGGTCCAGCACAAGCCCGCGGGGCTTGCCGTGCTTGTGACCCCGTGGAACTATCCCGCCGCCATGGGCACACGGAAGATCGCCCCCGCACTTGCGGCGGGTTGCGGTGTGGTGATCAAGCCCGCCTCCGAAACGCCGCTGACGATGCTCGCGCTCATGCCGCTGCTCGAGGAGGCGGGGGTGCCCAAAGGGCTGGTCAACGTTCTGCCGTCGCGCAAGACCGGCGCGCTGGTGGGCCACATGCTGCGCGATCCGCGCGTGCGCGTGATCTCCTTTACCGGCTCGACCGAGGTAGGGCGCAAGCTTCTGCATTCGGCTGCGGACACTGTGTTGAAGCCCGCGATGGAGTTGGGCGGCAACGCGCCCTGTATCGTGTTCGAGGATGCCGACCTGGACACCGCTGTAAACGGCACCATGCTGGCCAAGATGCGCAACCTTGGCGAGGCCTGCACCGCCGCAAACCGCATCTACGTGCACGAAGACGTGGCGGAAGACTTCACCCGACGCCTTGTCGCGCGCATGTCCGCGCTCAAGCTGGGCGACGGGACCGACCCGACAGTGGATGTGGGCCCGCTCGTCAACGCCGAGACCCGGGATAATGTCGCGGCCTTCGTCGCCGACGCGGTGGCGAAGGGTGCGCGGATCGAATGCGGGGGCGAAGTGCCTGCGCGCAAGGGGTTCTTCTACCCGCCGACCGTGCTGTCGAACGTGCCTGCGACGGCCAACTGCGTCCACGACGAAATCTTTGGCCCGGTTGCAGCGATCCAGACCTTCCGCTCCGAGGAAGACGTGATCGCCCGCGCGAACGACACCGAATACGGCCTTGTCGCCTATGTCTTCTCCGACAACATGAAGCGTGCGCTGCGGGTCTGCGAGAGGCTTGACTACGGGATGGTCGGGCTCAACCGCGGGCTCGTGTCGGACCCCGCTGCGCCTTTCGGCGGCACCAAGCAGTCGGGGCTCGGTCGCGAAGGTGGGCACGAGGGGATGCTGGAGTTCATGGAAACCCAATACATCTCGGCGGAGTGGTGAAGCCCATGGCCGACATGATCGCAAGCCCCGCCGTGCGCGCCTATGCTGGACAGAAGGGCGTCGATCTCCAGCAGGTCGCAGACGCCGCGGGGCGCACGACGATCGCGCGCGAGGACGTGGACCGCCATCTGGCCGGCGGCAGCGCGTCCACGGCCAAGGCGAACGCCTACTGGCAGGTCGATCACGCCGCCTGGGGTCCTGTGCGCGCCGAGCCGACGTCGCGGATGGCCCGGATCGCGGCGGCCAACCTCGGTGCCGCCAACGCGATGATCCCGCAGGTCACGCATCATGACCGCGCCGACATGCGGGCGGTCGAGCGGTTCCGCGACAGCCTGCGCGACGAGGCCGCCGCGCGGGGTGTGAAGCTCACGGCGCTGGCCTTCCATATCAAGGCGCTGGCCCGCTGCCTGCGGGAGTTCCCGCGCTTCAACGCCTCGCTGTCCGCAGACGGCGACACGCTGTTTCTCAAGGACTATGTCCATGTCGGCATTGCAGTCGACACGCCCCACGGTCTTGTTGTTCCCGTGATCCGCGACGCCGACCGAAAGGGGCTTTGGCAGATCGCGGCGGAGATCGCCGATCTGGCAACGCGCGCGCAAGCCCGCAAGGTCCGGGCCGAGGAAATGGGCGGGGCCTCGATGTCGGTCTCGAACCTCGGCGGGATCGGGGGCACCGCCTTCACCCCGATCGTGAACCCGCCCGAGGTCGCGATCCTCGGCCTCACGCGGACCGAGATGGTGCCGGTCTGGAACGGCACTGGCTGGGATCCGGTTCCGATGACCCCGCTCGACCTGTCCTACGACCACCGCGTTGTGAATGGTGCGGATGCCGCGCGTTTCCTTACGCGCTTCGCGTCGCTGATCGCGGACCCGCGCCGCATGGTGATCTGAACCATGGCAGAGAACCCGGCAGAACAGATGGTCTTCACGCTCAACGGTCGGGCGGTTTCGGTCCGTTCCGACCCGAACCTGCCGCTGCTTCACGTGCTGCGGGAGGAACTGGGGCATCGGGCCACCCGCTTCGGCTGTGGGCAAGCCACCTGTGGGGCCTGCACCGTCATCGTGGACGGACGCGCTGTCATGTCCTGCGACATGCCGGTCTCGGCGGCCGTCGGTCTGGCGGTGGAAACGGCCGAAGGGCTGGACGGGGTGCCGCCGCACCCGTTGGTCACGGCGTTCCTTGACCATCAGGCGGGGCAATGCGGCTACTGCCTGCCCGGCATCTTGATGGCGGCCAAGGCTCTGTTGGACGCCGAAGTGGCGCCCGACCGTGCGCGCATCGCCCGCGCGCTTGACGCCAACCTGTGCCGATGCGGAACGCATGTCCGCATCCTCGACGCGGTCGAGGATGCCGCGCGCCAGATTGCGGGGCGGGTGTAGGATGGCCCCGCGCGTTCCCCCGCCACTGGCAGATGCGCCGCGTCTTTCCGATTGGGTACGGATCGATGCGGCGGGAGGGATCACCTTTCTTTCCGGCCGGGCGGAACTGGGGCAGGGCGTCGTTACCGCGCTGCGTCAGATGGCTGCCGACGAGTTGGGCGTCGAGCCGGACGCCATCGCGCTTGAGACCGCGCGGACGGACCGCACCCCGAACGAGGGCTTTACCGCCGGCAGCGTGTCGATCAGCTTTGGCGGCCAGACGTTGCGCTGGGTGGCTGCGGCGCTGCGCCGCCTGATCCTCGCGGCTGCTGCGGAGCGCCTCGGGGCGCCGGTAGAGGCGCTGGATATCGGGAGCGGCGCGATTCTCCGCGACGGTGCGCCGACTGGCCTTGCGCTGGCCGATCTGGCGGGGCGGATCGATCTGGGCGTGGCTGTCGCCGACATCGCGACCCTCAGACCTGCGTCCGAGCGCTGGCGGCGCTTCCGCGACATCCCGCGCACCGATCTGCGCGAGCGGCTGGTCGGCGCGCCCTTTGTGCACGACATGACGTTGCCGGGAATGCTCCATGGTGCCCCGGTCCACCCCCCGCACATGGATTGGCCCCTTTTGGCCCTCGACCTCGACGCACTCCGCGCCAAGCCGGGCGTTGTGGCGGTTGTGCGGGATGGGTCGTTCGTTGGCATCATCGCTGAAACCCCGCGCGCCGCGGCCCGCGCAGCAGAGTGGGCGCGCGCGACCGGCACATGGGGCGGCGACCGGCCAGAGGTCGGCGACCCCATCGACGTGATCGCCCGGTCCGAGGCCGAGGCTGTCGTCGTCGCGGAGACGGGAGAGACGAACCGCAACGACGGCCAATGGTTCGAGACGACGGTCACCCGGCCCTTCCTGTTCCACGGGTCCATCGGACCGGCGGCCGCGGTCGCGCAGTGGGACGGCGGTGCGGTGACCCTATGGACCCACAGCCAGGGCGTGTTTCAACTGCGCAAGGCGATCTCGATGGCGCTCGGCATGGCCGAGGCGGACATCTGCGCGATCCATCACCCGGGCTCGGGCTGCTACGGCCACAACGGTGCGGATGATGCGGCCTTTGATGCGGTGCTCATGGCCCGTGCTGTTCCGGGCCGCCCGGTAAAGGTTGTCTGGTCGCGCTCGGACGAATTCCGTGCTGCGCCGATGGGACCGGGCATGGCAACAACGGCCCGGGTGCTTCTGGGCCCGGACGGTCAGCTCCGCGCGATGGATGTGACGGTGAATTCCGCGCCGCATGCCAACCGGCCCGGATCGAACGGGACCCCCAACCTGCGCGCGGCGGCCTATCTCGGTCAGCCCATGCGACCCGCACGCTCCACCGATCTGCCGCTTTCCCGCGGGGGTGGCGCCGACCGCAACGCCGTTCCGGGTTACGTCGTGCCGAATGTCCGCGTCCGCAAGCGCCTTGTCCACGACCTGCCGTACCGCACATCCTCGCTCCGCTCCCTTGGCGCATTCACGAATGTGATCGCGATCGAGTCGCTTCTGGATGACATCGCGGCCGAGCGCGGCGAATCGCCCTTTGCCTTCCGACTGCGCCACCTTGAGGACCCGCGCGCCCGGTCCGTATTGGAACGGCTGGAGTCCGAGACGCGGGAGGCCCGCGCGGCGCCGCTTCCCGAAGGCACCGGATGGGGCCTTGGCCATGCGCGCTACAAGGGGATCGGCGGCTACTGCGCCGTCCTTGCCCGGGTGTCGGTCGAAGATGGGGTGCGCGTGACGGATGCGGTCTGCGTCGCCGACATCGGCGAAGCAATCAGCCCCGATGGCGCACGCAACCAGATCGAGGGTGGGATCGTACAGGCGATCTCTTGGACGCTGAAGGAGCAGGTGCACTTTAACGGCGCCTCGGTCGCCTCGGAAGGCTGGGCCGACTATCCGATCCTCCGGTTCAGCGAGGTCCCGCGCCTGCGGGTGCTGCTCATCGAACGGCCGGAGGAGGCGCCCCTTGGCGCTGGAGAGATTTCGCAGGGCCCCGCCGCCGCGGCGGTCGTCAATGCGGTGCGCTCGGCGGTTGGCGTGCGCGTGACGGGGCTTCCCATCACGCGCGAGGCCATCATCGCGGCACTGAGCGGCTAAGCCGTCAGCTGATCAGCACTTCACGCACATCGGAGTCGATGTGCGGAAGGAACTGCCCGAAATTATCCGCGAACATGTCGACAAGCTTGCGCGCGGCCCGGTCGTAGGCGACCGGATCTGCCCAGGTGCTCCGCGGGTCCAGAAGCGCGGCATCGACGCCGGGCACCGTAACCGGCACCTCGAACCCAAAGTTCGGATCCTTCCGGAAGGTCTGGGTCGACAGCGAGCCGTTGAGCGCCGCAGTCAGCAACGCGCGGGTCGCCGCGATCGGCATCCGCTGCCCCTGTCCGTGGGCACCGCCCGTCCAGCCGGTGTTCACCAGCCAGCAGGTCGCGCCATAGGTCGCGATCTTGTCGCGCAGAAGCTTGCCATAGACCTCGGGGCGGCGCGGCAGGAACGGCGCGCCGAAGCAGGTGGAGAAGGTGGGCTCGGGTTCGGTCACACCGCGCTCGGTCCCTGCTGCCTTGGACGTGAAGCCCGACAGGAAATGGTACATCGCCTGTGCGGGCGTCAGCCGAGCGATGGGCGGCATCACCCCAAAGGCGTCACAGGTCAGCATCACGATGTGCTTGGGATGCCCCGCCAGACCGCTTTGCGACGCGTTCGAAATGTAGTGCATCGGATAGGCGGACCGCATGTTCACTGTCAGGCGGTCGTCGGCAAAGTCCAGCTCCTTGGTCTGTTCGTCGTAGACCATGTTCTCGATCACGGTCGAAAACTTGTAGGTGGCCGCGTAGATCTCGGGCTCGGTCTCGGGCGACAGGTGGATGGTCTTGGCGTAGCAGCCACCTTCGAAGTTGAAGATGCCGCTGCTGCACCAGCCATGCTCGTCATCGCCGATCAGGGTGCGGTTCGGGTCGGCCGAAAGGGTCGTCTTGCCGGTGCCCGACAGGCCGAAGAAGATCGCGGTGTCCACCGGGTCGCCAGGCGCATGGTTGGCCGAGCAGTGCATCGGCATCACGTCGCGGTCCGGCAGCAGGTAGTTCAGGATCGTGAACACACCCTTCTTGTTCTCGCCCGCATATTCGGTCCCCGCAATCAGGAGGAGCTTGCGGTCGAAGTCGATGGCGATGACCGTTTCCGTCCGGCAGCCGTGCCGAACGGGATCGGCAAAGAAGCTGGGCAGGTTGATGATCGTGAAGTCGGCGACGAAGCTGTCAAGCTCGGCCCGGTCCGGCCGGATCAGCAGGTGCCGGATGAAAAGGTTGTGCCAGGTGAGTTCCGAGACGATTCGCACCTTGATCCGGTATTCCAGATCGGCGCCACCGTAGAGATCCTGCACGTAAAGATCGCGGCCCTTGGCATGGGCCAGCATGTCGGCGTGAAGCACGTCGAAAGACGCCCGGTCCATCCGGCGGTTGCGCTCCCACCACACGTTGTCCTCGGTTGTGGGCGAAACGACCACATGCTTGTCCTTTGGCGAGCGGCCGGTGAACTTGCCGGTGTTGACCAGCAGCGTGCCCCCGATGCCAAGCTCGCCCTCACCGCGGCGCAGCGCGTGCGAGATAAGATCCGGCTCGGTCAGATTGTAAAAGGCGCGCGCGCAGCCCTCTATGCCCTGATGCCTGAGCGTGAAATTGGGGTTAAATCTTCCGGTCTCGATGGTCACGGGAAGCTCCTCGGTGCTGCAGGGCGACAGGGCGGACATAATCCGAAAAAATCCCATGTAAAAGAGGTGTGTAGGTGGTTAGCGCTAACGGTTAGCGAAATCATCCTGCGCGGCGCGGTCATCTTCCTTTTGGCGCGCGGCTCACCCCCCAGCCGTTGCTTGGCAGACAGCATCGCCTTGATGATTTCGCCCGGCAGGCGGGTCCTTTTGGGCGCGGTCCCGGCGCGCTGTGCACGCTTGGCAATCGTTGCAAACCTGCCAGCCTCAGGGATCGGTTTTCGGCGAAGCGCGCATGCGTCGGATTGTAAACTGTTGGCGATGAGGGTTCGATTCCTTCAGGGGTCGTCATCTTCTACACCCGTTCCGGCCTGTCCGGCCTGACAATCGTGCGTGCTTGACGAAAACTGCTTGCATGCAGGCCGATCTTTGCCGACCGTTTCGCCGTGTGGCTTGTGTTGTATCGGGTAACGAGTGTGGATTTTTCATCCTATTTCCAGCAGTTGAATTCTGCCTATTCCTCGGGTGCGGCGACCGAGCATTCCTATCGGCCGGCGCTGCAGTAGCTGTTCAAGGCGGTTGATCCGGGCCTGACCGTGATCAACGAACCGCAGCGGCGCACCGATGTGGGCGCGCCCGATTTCTCGTTTCATCGCGGCGACGTGCTGATCGGCAATGCCGAGGCCAAGATCATCGGCGTCGACCTGAGAAACCTCAAGACCCGCGAGAAAGACCAGCGCGACCGCTACCTCAAGGCGTTGCCCAACCTGATCTACACCGACGGGCTGGAGTTTCTGTTCTACCGCGAGGCGCGGCTGGTGAACGATATCCGCATCGGACATGTCTTGATGGGTATTCGCCCCGACCCCGACCGATTCGGCGCGCTTGATGCCGCGCTCAGGGAATTTGCGGCGCAGACCCCCATCACCATCACAAGGCCCGAGGTTCTGGCCCGGCTGATGGCGGGCAAGGCCGCGCTGATCAAGGATATCCTCGCCCGCTCGCTGATCGCTGACAATGACCAGAAAACCGATCTGGCGGGTCAGTATCAGGCGTTTCGTAACCAGCTGATCCACGACATCTCGATCGAGGATTTCGCGGGCATGTATGCCGAAACCATCGCCTATGGCATGTTCGCCGCCCGCCTGCATGACACCAGCTTGCAAGATTTCAGCCGCGATGAGGCGCGCCGCCTTCTGCCCAAATCCAACCCGTTCCTGCGCGACCTGTTCCGCTATGTGGCCGATGATCTGGACGACCGGCTGATCTGGGTGGTCGATGATCTGGCCAAGGTGTTCCAAGCCTGTGACGTCAAGGCGCTGATGGAGGGGTTCGGCAAGCTGACAGGCCGCGCCGACCCCTTCCTGCATTTCTACGAGACATTCCTGGGCGAATACGACCCCGCCAAGCGCAAGGCGCGCGGCGTGTGGTACACGCCCGAGCCGGTGGTCAATTTCATCGTCCGCGCGGTGGACGAGGTGTTGCAGACCGAATTTGGCCTGCCCATGGGGTTGGCCGATACGTCGAAAGTCACGCTCGATTGGGATAGCGGCCAGACCGATGCCAAGGGCAAGCCCATCACCACCCGCAAGGATGTGCACCGCGTCCAGATCCTTGATCCGGCGACGGGCACCGGCACCTTTCTGGCCGAGGTGATCAAACAGATCGCGCCGAAAATCCAGGGCGTCGCACCGGGGATGTGGTCGCACTATATCGAGGCGGATTTGATCCCGCGGCTGCATGGGTTCGAATTGCTGATGGCGTCCTATGCGATGTGCCACATGAAGCTGGATATGATGCTGGCCGAACTGGGCTACAGGCCCACCAGCACGCCCCCGCGCCTGTCGGTCTATCTGACCAATTCGCTGGAGGAGGGGGAGGCCGCCAATCAAACCCTGCCCTTCGCCCAATGGCTGTCAAACGAGGTGCGCGCGGCCAACACCATCAAGCGCGACATGCCGATCATGTGCGTGATCGGGAACCCGCCGTATCTGGGCGAGGGGGGCGTGTCCGAAGGGTGGATCGGCACGCTGATGGAGGATTACAAGAAAGAGCCGGGCGGGGCGCAAAAGCTGCAAGAGCGCAATCCCAAATGGCTGAATGATCTGTATGTCAAATTCATCCGCATGTCCTCGCACCTGATCGAAAAGAATGGTGAGGGGGTTTTGGGCTTTATCACCAATCACGGCTATCTGGACAATCCGACCTTCCGGGGGATGCGCTGGCATTTGCTGCATACATTCGACCGCATCTGGGTGCTGGATTTGCACGGCAATGCCAAAAAGAAAGAGGTCACGCCAGACGGCAACCCCGACAAGAACGTGTTTGATATTCAACAGGGTGTGTCGATCATCATCGCGGTCAAGAAACGCGATGGCGGCGATGGGCTGGCCGAGGTGATGCATGGGGATTTGTGGGGCGACAGGGCAGGGAAATACAAGGCACTGGAGGGC